>JAFGMB010000091.1 GCA_016927765.1 Synergistales bacterium | reverse complement strand
CTCTGACAGCACTCCGAAATTCTTAATGATATCGTATTTGAAATCGTCCATTCCATGGCCTCCCGTAATTGATGAAATAAAAGAGCTCCCTTCGGCTATCGATGCTCTTTCAGTGTTTTGTTACAACTTTTTTCAATACCCTATAGTTTACCCCATTCATTTCAGAAAACCTTCAGGGGCTCAAAAAAACACCCCGGCAATTCCCGGGGTGTTTTTCAAAGGGTCTGATTTCGGGAAGGCCGGGAAGTTGTGCGGGATATATCCTCCCAAACCTTCTGGTCCCTCATACAAAAAAGACATACCTTCATTTCCCTTAAAGGCATCCTGGATTACCCCAGTATCGTTGTCCCGTAAACAACAGTCCCGCAAGAGGTCACTGGGTATTGTGAATATGAATATCCTGCTGGGGGAAGGGGATACTGATCCCCTCAGCGTCAAAACTTTTCTTTATGCTCTCCTGGGTAGCGAAGTAAACATCCCAGTAGTCGGAAGTCCTTACCCATGGACGAACAGCGAGATTTACGCTGCTGTCTGCCAGTGCGAGGACCCCGATGGTCGGGGCGGGATCTTTCAGGATCCTTTCATCCGAGGCGAGGATACCCTCCAGAACTCTTTTAACCTTGTCGAGATCATCACCATAGCTTACCCCGGCTACAATATCGATCCTCCGGGTATCCTTTGCAGTATAGTTGACTATATTATCGCTTGTCATTTTGGCGTTAGGAACGATTATCTTCCTGTTGTCAGGGGATTTGAGTTCCGTGGTGAAGATACCGATCTCCTCAACTGTGCCGGAGACGCCTCCTCCTTCAATATAATCCCCCACCTTGAAGGGTTTGAAAATTATCATCAGAACTCCTGCTGCGAAGTTGGCCAATGAGCCCTGGAGGGCCAGGCCGACAGCCAGGCCTGCCGCACCCAGTATTGCCACAAAGGATGTGGTCTGGATCCCGAGCTGCCCGAGGGCGGCGATGATGACGAAAGCCATGATCGCCACGTAAGACACGCTGCTGGTGAACAACACCAGGGTATCATCCACCTTGCCTTTCTGGAGAACCCTTTTGATAGTGGCTCTCAGGGCCTTGGCCACCAGGCGGCCAAAGACAAGGATCACAAGGGCGGCAATGGCTTTCAGGCCGTATAAAGCTATCCATTCCTGTACTTTGACAACTATCTGCTCCATTTTCTGACCTCCTCATCCCGTCAATTCTTATACTGTCTCTTTAACTGATTATACAACCCAATATAGGCATTTATTGTATAGGTATTAACAATGGTCCCCTGGAAAGCCTTCATTGACTGTCCTGAAATACAGTATCTTTACACCATGGAAATCGGGTTTTCCACACATTTTTGTATCCTTCCTTTCTATGATGAGAGAAGGCTGAAGTTTTCTTTGGCTTTCATCCTCGACCGCGGTTTTTCCATATGAGAGAATAAATGTTGAGAAAAGATACGTCATTTTCCACCCTGGCCTCTATCGATAGGGGAAATCGCCACCTGGATCATACCATCCATTGGAGGGACATCTCATGAAGATTATTGGGATCAACGGAAGCCCGAGAAAAAAAGGCAACACCGCGGCTCTACTTGAAAAAGCCCTTGAAGGCGCTTCATCGATGGGGGCTGATACAGAAATGGTTCACCTTTACGACCTATCCTTCAAAGGCTGTACAAGCTGTTTTGCCTGCAAGCTCAGGAACGGCACCGATTACGGAAAGTGCGCCATGAAGGACGACCTTACACCGGTGCTTGAAAAGATAGGAAAATGCCATGCCCTGGTGCTGGGGTCCCCCGTCTTCTTCGGGGATGTCACCGGGGAGATGAGATCTTTCATGGAACGGCTCTTTTTCCCGAACCTTGCATATTCCAGGAACTACAGGAGCATTTTTCCGGGCAAGCTGAAGACCGCCTTTATCTACACCATGAACGTGAAGGAAGAGGCCATGAAAGAAAGAGGTTATGACAAGTGGACCGGAAAAAACGAGAGCCTTATGAAATGGTTTTTCGGGCACTGCGAAAGCCTGTTCTCTTTCAACACCCTCCAGTTCGATGACTATTCCCTCTATGTTTCGGAAATGTTCGACCCTGAGGAGAAGATGGAACAGCATCAAAAGGTATTTCCCCTGGACCTTGAGGCTAGCCTGGAGCTGGGAAAGAGGCTGGCAGGGAATGATTGAAACAGGTTCACCAATAGAGAGTGAAGGACGATAGAAAATGGCCCTGTCCTTTCTTGCTTTTATCCTTGGTTTGACACTTCTTGTCTGGAGCGCGGAAAAGTTCGTTGACGGTGCCGCCTCTCTGGCACGCCATTTCGATATTCCATCGCTCCTGATCGGAATGGTCATAGTCGGTTTCGGGACATCCGCACCGGAAATGGTGGTATCCGCCATAGCCGCCCTGCAGGGCAATACCGGAATTGCCCTTGGAAATGCCTACGGCTCCAACATCACCAATATAGCCCTCATCCTCGGCCTGACGGCCATGATAAGCCCTATTGCCGTCCACTCACAGGTCCTTCGCAAGGAACTTCCCATGCTGACAGCCGTCACCGCCATGGCAGCCCTCCAGGTGTGGGATGGTGAGGTCACCCGTTTCGATGCTTTAGGGCTTCTGGTGGTATTCGGGGTTCTAATGGCCTGGTCCATATGGCGGGGAATGCAGAAAAAACCAGATCCCCTGGGATACGAGACGGAACAGGAGCTTAAATCCCATCCCCTCCCCCTTCGACGGGCTGTCCTGTACCTGGTCACCGGCCTGGTACTGCTCGTGATCAGTTCCCGTATCCTTGTCTGGGGCGCAGTGAAGATCGCCCACGCTTTCGGCGTGAGTGACCTGATCATCGGCCTGACAGTGGTTGCAGTGGGGACATCCCTTCCGGAACTGGCCTCTACTCTCATGGCTGCCAGAAAAGGCGAGCACGATATAGCCCTGGGCAACGTGTTGGGGTCTAACCTGTTCAACACCCTTGCGGTGGTGGGCATAGCCGGTTCGATCCACCCCATGGGCTTCGGGCCGGAGATCTTCTCCCGGGATATGTTCGTCATGGCATTCCTTACCATTTCGCTTTTCATCATCGGCTACGGCTTCAGGGGTCCCGGCCGGATAAACCGTTTCGAGGGGTCAGCTTTCCTGGCCTGCTATATCGGTTACATAGCCTGGCTTGCAAGATCTGCCTTCATCCAGTAAAACCGGCAGGACCCAAGTAACTTATCTCTGCTCAATATTGGACACATCCATTCCCTCAGGTCCCCGATGAACCATTTCTTCAGAGCCCTTTCTGTTCCACCCTGGAGAAAACATATCCCAGGTGGGAGGTCTCTCCCATCAGGGGGATCCTTATTCCCCGGTCTTCCAGTTCAACCACGGTTATGCTGCAGTTGGCAAGCTGAAATCTCCAGAAACTGGCCAGGGGACAACCCATCCAGTAACAAAGCAGGGCTTTAAGGACCGCATCATGGGAGACCACTGCCACATTGCCGGAAGAATCACGACATATCTCATCAATTGCTCTTACTGACCGCTGAAGTACATGGCCAAGGCTTTCTCCATCAGGCATGGTGACCGTATGGGGATATTTATGCCATTGTTCAAGCATTCCAGGCCACAACTCTTCGATTTCCTCTGCTTTTCGGCCCTCCCATTTCCCGTGACTTATCTCGGAGATCCCCGGTGAGGTGATTACCGACAACCCATGGTGGAGGGCTATGATCTCGGCGGTATCCCTGGCCCGTGAAAGGTGACTGCTCCAGATAGAATCTAACCTGATATGAGATAGCAGCTTCCCCACCGCTTTGGCCTGTTCCACTCCCCTCCCGTTAAGGGGAATGTCCATCCTTCCCTGGAATCGCCCCTCCAGATTCCAGTCTGTTTCTCCATGGCGCACACAGAAAAGCTTCAACCTACCATTCCTCCCTGAGGTCGATCATCTTCAGCCAGACCAGGTCCGCATCCTCCACCAGCTTTTCCATGGCTTCCCCGGGAATGTCGCTGTCTATCTGCATGACTCCCAGGGCAAGGCCGCTCCCTTCCTTTCTTCCAAGGGTAAAATTTGCAATATTGACCCCTGCAGCTCCCAGGAGGGTCCCGATCTTTCCTATCACCCCCGGGCGGTCATGGTTATGGAACAGTAACAGAACGCTTTCCGGAACGAAATCCACGGGATAATCATTGATGGAAAGGATCCTCTTCTTACCCTCCTCCGTCACAGTAGCCCTGAAACTCACATTTTGCTTCTCTCCCTCCACTACTATTTCCAGGAGATTTTCATAGGTCCTGGATTCTCCCATGATCTCCTCCACTTCAAGACCCCTTTCCATGGCCATGAGGGGTGCCGACATGTAGGTAAGCTCCTTTCCGTGATATACCTCGAGAAGACCCTTGAGAGATGCTATGGAAAAGGGGGAATACTTGTAGGGAAGCTCGAAACAGACAGACCGGTTATCCCCTCGAAAAACAGGCCCCCGCATTACCACTTTCAGCTTCTTCACAGGCTGGTCAAGCATGTTACCCGCGATGTAGGCAATTTTCCGGGCAAGGGAAAGAAATTCCTTCTCCCCCTGCTCGAGGGAATGCTCCAGGAAGGGCAGGTTCACCGCATGTTCATAGGGTTGGCCTTCCAGCACCCCACAAAGATTCCTGACCGCAATGTTAGCTACCGAGGATTGGGCCTCATAGGTGTTGGCACCCAGATGAGGGGTCAGAACGACCCTCGATCTCATATCCTCGGCGAACAGGGGGTGAGATACCGTTACAGGAGGTTCAGATGAATAGACATCAAAAGCCGCACCTGCAAGCCTTCCCTCTCTTAATGCATGGGCACAGGCATCTTCATCCACGAGACCTCCCCGGGCGCAATTGATCAGAAAACTCCCTTTTTTGCAAGCCTTGAGCGTCTTTTTACAGATCATTCCCCTGGTCTCATCGGTCATAGGAACATGAAGGGTTATGACATCCGCCCTTGCCATGGCTCCCTCCAGGTCAACAAGGAGCTCCGCACCCAGGGCTTCCGCCCTGTTGGGCTGAATATACGGGTCATAGGCCATGACTTCCATTCCAAATGATCTTGCCCTTCGAGCGACCTCAGATCCTATCCTTCCAAGACCTATTATCAGGAGCTTCTTGCCCTTAAGCTGGTATCCAACGAAGTTGGATCTCTTCCATTCCCCGCCCTGGATGGAGTTGAAAGCCTGGGGGATCTTCCTTATCAGGGAAAGCATGAGGGCCATGGTATGATCTGCGGCGGAAAGTGTGTTCCCCGTGGGGGCATTGATAATTATCACACCTTTCCGGCTCGCCTCTAGAAGGTCAATGTTGTCCACCCCCACGCCTGCCCTGGCTACCACCTTCAGCTTTCCGGCTTTCGAGAGGATATCCCCGTCCAGGGGAGTGCCGCTCCTTGTCACAAGGGCATCCACGTCTCCGATGATGTCAAGGAGTTCT
>JAFGMB010000090.1 GCA_016927765.1 Synergistales bacterium | reverse complement strand
TCGATAATTATTCAGAAGGAACTCGCAAACCTGCTTCTGCTGACTCGGAAGGCTTGCCAACCCTTCCTGGAGCTTTTCGAAAACCGTTATCTTAACCTCACCGCTTGTCATAGGACTATCCTCCTGTCGATCCAAAAGGGATCTCCTTTATGAAATATATATTCCGACTATTGACAATCTATGGAATAAGTATATCATAAATGTATATGTGGAATAATAATTCCGTTTACATGAGAAAACAGAATAAGAGTTAGCTTGAAACGATTTTCAGGAGCAAGCAGGGAGGTAGTTTCATGAAGAACACCACTGCGATGGAAGATATCACCTTTGAGAAAATGAAGATCCTCAGCTCTTTTTCTTACAAGCCATCAGAGATCAGAAAAGGTTATACGGACAGGATCCTTTCCATTAATGTTTCGGACCATTCCTTCCAGGAAGAAGATGTGCCTGCAAAAATGAAAGAACTTTTCGTGGGAGGCAAGGGCTACGGTATAAAGCTGCTTTGGGATGCGGTAAATTCAAATACAAGGTGGGATGATCCCGAAAATGCTTTTATAGTTTCACCGGGACCTGTATGCGGGACCACCCAGTATCCCGGATGCGGAAAATCCATCGTGGTCACCCTTTCTCCTCTTACCGAAACGGCCATTGACAGCAACGTGGGAGGCTATTTCGGCCCCTTCCTCAAATGTTCCGGCTGGGATGTACTGGAACTTAAGGGAATATCGGAGAAAGACATCATCATTTTCATCGATGGGGATGGTGGCCAGGTGCATATTCTGGAAGACTATCTTTCCGATACTGACAGTCACCTGGTGGCCGCACAACTCACAGAAGACCTGGCCCGCAATGAAGAAGACAAACCTAACATTTCGGTCATTTCTTCCGGGAGGGGAGCGGAGAACTCCCTTTGGGGAATGGTGAATTTTTCACTCTATGACAGGCGCCGCAAAGATGTGAGACTGAAACAGGCTGGAAGGGGCGGCACAGGTACGGTCCTTAGGAAAAAAGGCGTGAAGGCTATAGTAGTGAGATCCTCGAAATATCTCGGTGATATGAACAATCCCGAAGACCCCTCCATGGTCAGGGATCTTGGCCAGAAACTCCACAGTGAAATATTCAAGTTCGACAACAAGCAGATCAAGATGAGAAAGAGTGGAACCTCTTTCCTGGTGGAGCTCTGCAACAAGTATGAACTGCTACCAGTCAATAATTACAAGTATGGTGCCCATCCGGAGCATCACAAGATCAAAAGGGAGATATGGGAAAAACGTTTCACCCAGGGAATTCCTGACGGCTGTTGGTACGGCTGTACCATCCAATGCGCCAAGGCGGTAGACGGATATCCACTGAAAACAGGCCCCTACAAGGGAGTAAAGGTTATCGTGGACGGTCCTGAGTACGAAACCATCGGCGCTGTTGGATCCAACTGCGGTATTTTTGATCCAGATCACATCCTGGAAGCAAATTTTTACTGTGATACCTATGGACTCGACACTATTGGCGTGGGTACCGGGACCGCCTTTGTTATGGAGTGTTATGAACGGGGAATCCTCGATAAGGAGAAAACAGGCGGTCTGGAACTGAACTTCGGCAACAGGGACGCCGCCATGGAACTTCTTCACCAGATCGCAGAGGGTAAAGGCTTCGGAAAGATCGCGGGGCTGGGAATAAAGAAGATGAAAGAATATTTCGTCCGGGAATTTGGAGCCGATCCAGGTATGCTCAATGATATAGGCATGGAGACCAAAGGCCTTGAATACTCCGAGTATGTCACCAAGGACTGCATCTCCCAGCAGGCTGGTTATGCCATGGCCAACAAGGGTCCCCAGCACGACGAGACCTGGATGATGGGAGCAGAGGTCATCAATGGAGAACTCAAGACCCTGGGAGACAAGGCGGAAGCGGTTTACTGGTTCTCCCTGTTCAGGACATGGTTCAGTCTCAACGGAACCTGCAAGATGCCCTGGGCGGATATCATACCTGAAGATAATTATCTTCAGCCAAAGGCATCAAGGGTCCCGGGACATGTACAAAGTCTCATTGCACTCTACTCTGCTGTGACAGGTAAACCCCTGGATGAAGAAGGGATGCTCCGCCAATCCGAAAGAGTCCATAACCTGCAGCGGGCCCTGAACGTCAAGATGGGGATCTGGGGTAAGGATAAGGACCTTCCCCCGTATCGTGCCATGGGACCTGTTACGGAGGAAGAATACCTCTATCGAAGTGAATACTATGATTCCATGATAAAGAATGAGATTGGCAAGATACCCGACACCATGAAGATCTCAGAGAAGATGGCTGCTGTAAGAGATCATAAGGAAAAGCACTATTCCCTTCTCCAGCAGATGATATACAGAAAAAGAGGCTGGAACGACGATGGTATCCCAAAAATTGAGACTCTTGAACAGCTTGGGATCGAAGATGAGGATGTACTGGATATCGTGGAAAAAGCTTTAGCTCTTTCAGAAAGCTGATAGATCGGAACATCTTAAATACTGGAGACAAGATCTTTAATATTTTGCTGACCCAATATAAGGAGGTTGAAGTATGCCCGCTCCAAGTGTAAAGACCCTGTTGCTTTCCCAGGATGACCTTATCCGGGTGGGAGTCCAGGACATGCCGGAATGTGTGAATGTAATTGAAGGTGTATTCGAGCTTTTAGGTAAGGGCGACTACATGATGGGTGGCCCCAGGGAGAATGAACACGGCCAGATGATCTGGTTCCCTGAAGAAAAAAGGTTCAATATCCCCGTTACCGGACCAGACAGGCGCTTCATGGCCATGATCGCCTACCTGGGAGGAGAATACAATATCTGCGGTGAAAAATGGTACGGCTCAAACGCAGAGAACAAGAAAAAGGGACTCCCCCGGTCTATTTTGACCACTATCCTCAATGATGCCGATACGGGCATTCCCTTTGCCATCATGTCCGGTAATATGATCAGTGCCATGAGGACAGGGGCAGTTCCCGGGGTAGCTTCAAGGCATCTCGCCAGGAAAGGTTCCAGGGTGGTCGGTGCCATAGGAGCCGGAGTGATCAACAAGACCTGCACTCTTGCCATAGCTGCAGGCCTTGGGACTATAGAAGAGGCAGTGATATATGACCCCTTCCCTGCCGCATCACAGTCCTATGCAAATGAAATGAAGGAAAAACTCGGGATCAAGGTACGCATGGTAGAAACTATCAGGGAAGCCGTGGAGGATGCAGATGTAATTACTATTGCCACCTCTGGGGAGAATTTCCCCCGCATCGAGACAGAATGGTTGAAGAAGGGCGTCCTCCTCACCATGACAGGTGCTGCTGACATGGATGAAGATGCTTTTCACAAGTGCACTCTCTTCGCTGATAACTGGAAGATGCACCAGGCTTTTATCGCTGATGGGAACGAACACCCCAAGGGTTTCTCAGCTCTTGAGGTAATTGCCCCTTCCTACCCGCTTATCAAGCTGGTCAACGAAGACAAGATCGACGAGAAGATAATTCGCAACCTTGGAGAGGTTGTTCTTGGGACCGATCCAGGCAGGAAAGACGACGATGAGCAGATCATCTTCGTCACCGGAGGAATGCCTGTACATGACCTGGCGTGGGGAATGACCCTGTACAGAAAAGCAGTTGCAAAAGGGCTGGGACAGGAATTCACTTTCTTTTAAATCAAATAGCCTGCTTAACGATAGCATTTACCTTCACTTAAAAAGGGGGACCCCAGGGACTCGGGCCCCCCTTTACTTTTATTCTTTTGTAATTTAACATGATACTGTTATACCTAAAATACAAAAGAGGAGGGATCGCCTGTGCAAAACCTGAAACGGATCCCAGCCATGTTATTCCTGGTAGTAGTTATTCTCGCTGCTCTTTCTCTTACCGGGACTTTCGCCCAGGAAGAACCTTCATCCCGTTGCGGGCTGGTTACGCTCAATGAAAAACCCTTGACCCTTGCAGGAAAGGAACTGAAAGTCGGTGATAAGGCCCCCAGCTTCATCCTGTTGAATGATGAGACCCACATAGTTGAAATGGGGGAATTCAAGGGAAAGATCATGGTTATCTCTGTGATGCCTTCCATAGACACACCCACCTGAATGAGCCAGATACAATGGCTCAGTGAGCAGGCTGCTCACTTTCATGACGGTGTGGTGGTCCTGAACATCAGCGTGGATCTTCCCTATGCCCTGAAGAGGTACAGGGAAGAGAAAGGAATTGAAAATGCTGTATTTCTTTCAGATCACCTTGATGTGAGCTTTGGAAAGGATTGGGGTGTCCTTCTCGAGGAGATACGCCTTCTTGCCAGGGCCATGTTCATAGTTGACCAGGAAGGTGTGATCCGGTATACCCAGGTCAGCCATGATGACCTTTTTTCAAAAAGCCTGAATTACGAGGATATCATGGCGGCTTGTGACACTCTGGCCCTATGGAAATAGCGGTTTTAGTAATTTCACCAAAAACCTCCCTCCTTGAAAGGGAGGTTTTTTCTTTTCCATCCTTGACACTCAGGAAAGGGAGTTTATAATCAAACGATCGTTTTGTTCAAACGTTTGTTTGATTATTGTTCAAGGGAGATGGCCTTAGATGACCCAGGAAGAAATGAACACCAGAGACAGGATAATTGACACGGCTAAGTGCCTTTTCGCTGAAAAAGGTTTCTACGGGGTTTCCGTGAGGGATATAACAGGTACCGCCGGAGTGAATACTTCCATGGTCTCCTATTATTTCGGCGGGAAGGAAGGTCTTTACGAAGCAATATTTGAGATGGAATTCATGCCCTTGCTGGATTTTCTTGCCCGGAAGGACCTGCTTGCCGGAATGGACCCGAGGGAAAGGATAGTTTTCCTGGCCGAAAAGGTGGTGGAAATGCACACCCTCCATCCTGAGCTGGCAAAACTGCTCCATCATGAGATATTCACCCCCACCAGAATGTATTCCGAAAAGATCATCAGTGGGATCACCCTGCTCGCAGGCGCTTTTCGAAGTTCTTTCCAGGAAGGTATAGAAAAGGGACAATTCAGGTCCGACCTGGAGACTTTCGAGATGTCTTATGCCCTCGCCTCCATGGTCAATTACCAGTTCATATTTTCCGACCTGATCTCCAGTATCATGAAAAACCTTGAAGTTCCCAGGATTCGGACAGAAAACCTTATATCTATTCTTTTTGAAGGGATCAATGATCCTAACGCAACTTAAGGTCAGCGAAAAACTAATGCTCCTTCCTCTTATTCGGTAACCCGAACCTGATCAGAAGAGGAAATCAAGACCAGACAGAGGCAAATGAAAAGAGAACATGTTGCCAGACAGGGTTGATCAAAGATAGATCTCTTGAGTAATTACCATATTTCCATAAAGACATGATCTGTCTGGGCAGGTTTAAAGATATTGTTACAAAACGACCGTTGCGTCTGCAACTATTAAGTGTTATATTCCGTTGCATTCGCAACGGATCAGTAGTATCTTGTGAATAGAAGACTCGATGAGGTGATGAAGTGCTGAATAGCTTCAGGGGCAACTGGGAGAGATGGGGGCGCCATTTTCACAAGGTGATCAGGGAAGGAATGACGAGAGCCCTGGATAATACCGATGTGAAACCCAACCAGGCCTACTTCCTCCTTGCCATAGCTGAAAAACCATGTCTTAGCCAGGAGGAGCTGACCAGGGAAGTATTCGTCGATAAGGCCACTACAGCAAGATCCATAAAACAGCTTATGCTCAGGGGTTATGTCACCAGGAAAAAGGACCCCTCAGATAAGAGGGTCTATAGACTCGCATTGACCCCCAGGGGAACTGGTCTGGTGGAGAAGATGTCCCGGCTAAAATGGAAATGGCTGGATGCGGTCTTCGAGGGATTTACATCAGAAGAATGCCGTGCCATCGAAGATGTCATGTCAAGGATGGTCGAAAAGGCAGAGGAATTGAACAGCCACATAGATGCACTGATGTCATTGAAAGAGGAGGAATGTGGCGAAACCACTGACCCCTTATCCTTAGACAAGTTACAAA
Organism: Synergistales bacterium; assembly: GCA_016927765.1. Classification (GTDB taxonomy): domain Bacteria; phylum Synergistota; class Synergistia; order Synergistales; family JAFGMB01; genus JAFGMB01. The sequence continues at coordinate 9,998 of JAFGMB010000090.1, read as the reverse complement.
GAGAGGAAAAGAGCTGATATTGTGAAAAGGATCCTCCAGAGTGTTCAGAAGCGACCTTTCCGGAAAGGAGAACCATTACCATGAAAGTGTTTGAAAAAGAAAAATTCCAGACCTTAACCGTCTTTATCCTGTTCTCGATACTACTTTACGCACCCAACATAGCCTTTGCAGGGGAGATCTCATTGCCGGACTTTCTGCAACTGGTGAAAGAGAACAACAATACCCTGCGATCCAGTGTCTCGAGCCTGGAATCCACATACTATGCCGTCAGGGCAGCAGTGGCCCCCCAGAGACCTTCCCTTGGGGTCCAGGGCAGTACAAACACCGTCACTTCCCAGGCCACAGAGAACACTCTCTCGGCCGGCCTCACAGGCAGGATAGATATCTCGGGGACTTACGGACCCCAGGAAAAAAGCGCTATTCTAGGTTACCGTATCCAGGCAGAGAGACATGCAGACCTGGTAAATTCCATTCTGGGAGCAGCCGAAGAAGTCTTCTGGAGAGCCAGCATGGCAAGGGAAAATATTCTTCTCAACGAAAAGATCCTTGCTGAAAGGGCGGAAAACCTGAGGGTCACCCGGGAAAAATACAAACAGGATCTCATCCCCCGCCTTGATGTTATCAGGGCTGAGGCAAGGGTTGAAGAAAGCAGAAGCCTTCTGACCCAGGCACGGGCGGATTACAAGGATCTCCTGGCCCGGATGGTCAGTCTCTCCGGTGGGTCGGATATGGAGCCTCTCTATACCAGTCTTGAGGTAGGAGAATATCCAACCAGGATAGATTTCGAGGAGACCTGCCAGATGAGACCTGATATACAGGCACTGGAACTGGCACTGGAAAGGTCTAAAGTGGACAGGTTGCTCGCATCCAAGGGTCTCGCACCTACTCTCGATGCCTTCATGGGATGGACTATTGCTACAGATGGCGACTTCGTAACACCTCCCGATAATGAGCTCCTTTTATCGCTGACCTTGAATGTTCCTGTCACTGACGGTAAGGAGACCAGGAACAGGGTCAGTGAAAAGGAAGAGATCATAAGGGCCTCGGAACAGGAATTGCTGGCAAGGAAAGACGAAGCCCTGGCTGAGATAACCCAGGCCCATAACCGACTGGAAAAGGCCCTTGCTCTGAAAGCTACCAAAGAAAAGGAAGTGCTTCTCGCAGACGAGGAACTGCGCATCACCACCCTCCTCTACCAGGAAGGTCTAGGAAGTCAGCTGGATCTACTGAACGCCCAGACCGACCAGGCAAGGGCAAGTACAGAAAGGCTTGATGCAATGAAAGAACTCTACCTCGCAGTGGTGGATATAAAGAAGGCCTGTGGCAATTACGCTACAGAATATACGGACAGGCAAAACTTCAGATACTGAGAGTGATGAAAATGACTAAGAAGACAGGACTTTCCAGAATACTGATTGTTGTGGTCATAATGGCCTTACTTGGGGCTGGTTTCGTGGGCTTCAGGCTGATGGCGGGAAAAGACTCCGGCGAAGAGCCTTCAAAAAGCGTGGCCGATATAAGGGCTGAAAAGGGAGTGCCCGTAAAGGTCATGGAGGTTGAATCCCTTCCTTGGGAGTTATGGAAAAGATATTACGGCCAGGTACGTCCGGCCAGGACACAGAATGTCACCTCCTTCGTGCGGGAATTCATCGTGGAGGTCCCGGTGGAAGTGGGAGACAAGGTACAGGCCGGCAATGTTCTCCTGGAACTGAGCACGGAGACCCAGGCCTTCGATCTCTCGGCCAGGGTCGCTGATTACAACGAGGCCAGAAGAGATTATGAAAGAAAACTGGCCCTGAGCAAGGCAGGAGGCATCTCAAAACAGGAAGTGGAAAGGGCCTACGTGACCATGGAACAGAAAAGGTCCCTAGTGGCAGACGTAAGGACCAAGGTTTCAAGGACAAAAGTATACGCAAAGATCGACGGCACCGTGTCTTACAAGGACGTGGAGGTCGGAGAGATAGCGGAACCCGGTGCCAGGCTTCTCACCATCGTGGATATAGAAAATCTCGAGGTGGAGGTCCTTCTCCCGCCCAGTGAGATCGGAAGGATAGTCAAGGGTATTCCTGTAAGGGTCACCTTGCAGAACAGGGATTGTCCCTCTCCGGAGACCTGTGGCGGCACTGTGCTGAGGATCGACCCGGAAGCGGACCCCTCCACAGGGCTCTATAAATGCATTGTCAGCCTGGCTCCCGGCTCTGGTTTCCCTTCCGGTTCCTACGTGGAAACCGAATTCCTCGTGGACAGTAGAGATCAAGTTATCCAGATACCCTATGAACTGATAAAAAGGGGAAATGACCGCACTTACCTTTATGTTGTGGAGGATGAACGGGCTTTCAGGAGATATGTGGAGATCGGTGAGGGCGTTGACAGGATGATAGAGATAGTATCGGGACTCACTGAAGGAGAGATGGTAATCACCGAGGGTGTAGAGGATGTGTTCGACAGCGCCCGGGTCTGGATCCAGCAACAATAACGATTTTGGATTTTAGATTTTGCTTGTCAGCCCCCTATTACTTGAATTTTAAGTTTTGGGTTTTTAATCCAAAATCTAAAATCCAAAATCTAAAATTAAACACCTTTCCTTGGCAGAGACGCCTGGAAAAGAACCACCTTTTATCTAAATTGTGAAATTGAGGAGTATCTTATGGGAATCATCAGAGCTTTTGTAAGAAGACCAGTTTTGACCAGTGTTACTGTGCTGATGGCGGTCTTTATCGGCTTTTATGCGTATTTTGAACTTGGGGTGGAGCTCCTGCCCAGGGTGGATATCCCCGTGGTGGTGGTCCAGACCGTTTACAGGGGCGCAGGCCCTGAAGAGATAGAGAACCTGATATCAAAACCCATTGAGGATGCTCTGGCCCAGGTGGAAGGAGTCGACAAGATCGAGAGCTATTCTCTCGAAGGGGTCTCCTTCGTGGTAGCGGAATTCGAATATGACATCAACCTCTCGGAGGCTACCCTTGATGTCTCAAACAGGGTAAAGACCATTGTAGGGCAGTTGCCTGACGAGGCGGAAGACCCCATCGTCGAGAAATTCGATATCAACGCCCAACCCTTCATGACACTGGCCATCCTTTCCTCGGATCCCGAAGAAGAAGCCTACACCATTGTCGAAGACAGGATCCAGAGACAGATAACCCAGATAAAGGGGCTAGCCAAGGCAGACCTGCTTGGAGGGATCAAGAGAGAGATCCATATCTATGTTGACCCGGCTGACATGGAGCAATTCGGGATAGACATGCAGACCATTACCCGTATTGTAGCAGCCAACAACCTGAACGATCCTTCAGGTCATATTGCCAGGGGTGACAGGGAACTTTCCATAAGGGTGATCGGAGAAGTGGACGATCCAAAACAGCTTGAAGAGATCCGGATCCCCCTCAGGAATGGATCCTCTGTCCGAATAGGTGACTTCGCCAGGGTAGTTGATACTACCGAAGAGAAAAGGGGCTTTGCCCGGTACATGGGGGAAAATGCCATTTTCGTGGACTGTATTGCCAGCCCCAATGCGAATATAGTCGAGATAAGCAGAGAGATCCGTGCTGAATTGGAAAGGATAAGGCAGTACATGCCTTCAGGTTACCAGATAATTGTCACCAACGATGAGGCAGACTTCATAGCCGAATCGGTGAGGAACGTCTTCCGTGATATGGGCTACGGGATCCTCCTTACGGCCCTGATCCTCTATCTCTTCCTCAGGAGGTTTTCAGTTACCCTTGTGGTGGCCCTTTCCATGCCTACTGCAGTGATAGCGACTTTCATGCTCCTTTTTACCACCAACACCACCCTGAATATCATGAGCACCCTGGGCCTTGCAATTTCCATAGGTGTCCTTGTGAACAACGCCATCCTTGTGATCGAGAACATCTTCAGGTACAGGGACATGGGAGTAGAACCGCTTGAAGCGGCTGAAAAGGGAACCGGAGAGATAGCTCTCTCGGTGCTTTCCACAACTGTCACCAACCTGGCCGTATTTGTCCCGGTGGCTTTCATGGGAGGCATTGTGGGGCAGTTCTTCAGTGATTTCGCCATAACTGTGGTCTTTGCAACCCTTTTCTCCCTGTGGGTTGCCATGACCTTCACTCCCATGATAGCTGCCAGGATCAGGTATGATGAACCATCCCGATTGAGCCGTTTCATCACAGGCTGGTTCCATTGGATATATTCCTGCTTTGACAGGGCACATCATAAACTGGTCATGAAAACCCTTGACCATCCATGGCTTACCCTGGTTCTCTTCCTTGTTCTTTTTACCGGTTCTATCATACTCACAAGACAGATAGGAGTGGAATTCCTTCCAAGGGCTGACCAGGGTGTGGTCACCATGGAGATCGAACTTCCCCCTGCGGTATCACTGGGATACACGGAACGGATCACAAGACAGATAGAGGCTTTCGCCGAGGATCTTCCGGATGTGAAGGCGGTTGAAGTCCTCGCAGGAGGAACAGGTGCTGAACAGGGCGTCAACCAGGCAAGGATAAGGTTGTTCATGAACGATCTGAAGGACAGGGCCTCCACCTTTGAGATAGCTGCTCAATTAAGGCCTTTCATAGCATCCATACCTGATGTTACCCCCATAATATCCGCTTTTACTTCAGGAGGACCGCCAGGAAGAGCTCTCCAGATAGGGGTCATAGGTAATGATATCAGTGAACTGGACACTATCTCCCAGCAGATCCTTCGCATCATGAGGGAAACACCAGGTATTGTAGAAGCCGATGTGAACTGGGAACTGGGAAGGCCCGAGATAGAGCTTGCCGCTAACAGGTGGAGGATGGCCCAGCTTGAACTGGATGTCTCCAGCCTGGCAGATACGTCCAGGGCATATATCACCGGAAAGGAAGCCGGGGTATTCCGTTCTGAAGGGAAAGAGTACGATATCCTTGTAAAACTTGAGCCCCAAAAGGTGAGGAACGTTTTCGAGCTCCCGGGGCTTCCCATTCCTACAAAAAGTGGATTCGTGCCCCTGGCCATTGTAGCGGATGTGAACTACGGCATTGGCCCCACAACGATCCTCAGGAAGGATCGTAACCGCTATATGGCTGTGGAAGCCGATGTATCTGGTATTACCGTGGGAGAAGCTTTCAACCAGATACTTCCGAAGATCCGTGCAATAGAGCTGCCTCCTGGATATCGCCTTGATTTTGCAGGAGAGGTGGAATCCATCCAGGAAAACTTCAGGTTCATGATCCTTGCCTTCGGAATGGCAGTGGTTCTTACCTTCATGGTAATTGCGGCGATCCTGGAATCATACCTTTTCGCCTTCATCATCATGCTCACCATACCTCTTTCGGCCATTGGGGTTGTACCCCTGCTTTTCCTTACTGATGTGGCCATCTCCGTATATGGGCTGCTCGGCGTGATCATGCTTGTAGGACTGGTGGTGAACAACGCCATCGTAATACTGGATTACGCGGAAATGAAGCGTAAGGAAGGATACAGGCCCTATGACGCGATAATGGAGGCCTGCCAGATACGCCTCAGGCCGATCGTGATGGCAGATATAACTTCAGTGATAGCCATGGTCCCCCTGGGGCTCGGCCTTGGGGCTGGCGGACCTTTCAGACAGCCCATGGCCATCGTTGTCATAGGGGGGCTCCTTGCGGGAGGGACCCTTGCCCTTTTTGCCATTCCCCCGGTCTATGAAAGGGTCTGGGCCTTCAGGGAATGGCGAAGGAAACGGAAGGAATACTGATACTTTTCGGATACATTCCAGTTACCAGGATGACCTTACAAGATCAACAAGCCGGGATTTCCACCCCGGCTTTAATTGTCAGATATCTCGGATCAGGACCTTTCTTTGATGGATATCCTCCCATGGTCCACACCTATTATCTCGGCCATGATGGAAATGGCGATCTCCTGGGGGGAACCCGCTCCTATGGAAATACCGATGGGTGTGAATATGTTTTCAAGATAGGGCGATGAGACACCCTTTTCCTGAAGGGCTTTGAAGAGAGCCTCCCTTTTTGATCGGGATGAAAGCATCCCTACATAGGAGAGTTCCTTCCCTTCCAGAAGCCTGAGAACTTCGCCATCCATGGCGTGGGCCCTGGTACAGACCACTGCATAGGTCCCCTGGGAAAAGGGTATCTCCTCAAGGACCTTTTCAAGAGGCCCGGTTACTGTTACACCCCAGGGTATTCTTTCCCTGTTGGCATATTCTTCCCTGTCGTCCCAGAGATATACATCAAATCCTGCGAAGGAAGCCGCTTCCGCCAGGGAAGCACCGACATGGCCCCCTCCAAATATGACTACCCTTCTTACCCTTCCGATGATCTCCATGAATATCACCGTCGATCCTCCGCAGATAGCCCCCTCGGGAGCATCCACCTCAGCAGTAAGGACATCCCTGTAGACCTGGTGCCTTATGCCCTTTTTGAGCATCAACTGGGCTTCGCTGATCACTTTATGTTCAAGTAGTCCCCCACCTACAGTTCCAATGGAACTTCCATCTTCATTCACCCACATCCTGGTCCCTATCCTGCACGGAGTGGAACCATTCTTCCCGATCACAGTACACATAATGCCAGGAACACCCTGTTCCACGGCATTATGTAATGCTGCGAGTATCTCATTGTTCATCCAGCAAACCTCCCGGTCAGTATCTCCTCAATACCATGACCCGTAAGGGCCTCTATTTCCTCCTGGATATGAAGGGCTTTGCCCATCTTCCTGATTATATTCTCCCTTGCCCCTTCCCGGGAACCGTAAATAGCCAGTTTATCATCCATCCTTGCCCTTACCCCCCTGATCTCCGTCCCGGACACAAGTTTGTCCGAAAGGTACAGGAGAGCTCTCTCGTCGAGCCCCTTGAGTGTCCTTATATCCATGTGATCTTCAACGAGGTCGGCAACAAGGGGAAAACCATGCTCGTGCAGGAAGGATGCACTTTCAGAGGCATGATCGGGAAGGTGCCTCATCACATCATGAAGCAGGCAGACCTTCTCAAGCAGATCCTGATCAAGGACCACACCATGTTTTTCAAGACTCTCTGCCAGTATGAATGCCACTTCGGCCACCTTTTCCTGGTGGGCTATAACCTCATCAGCAGTTCCCGCCATTTCTAACAGGGCTCTGATCTCCTCTTCGTCAGGAAGGTCTCTGCGCCCGGAAAGGGAGAGGATCTCCTCAAATTCCTCCGGTGTATCGGCATCCTTGAGGATACCCCTGTCGGCCACTGGAAGGATCCTTATACCCAGGGACAGGGTGTCCATAAAGCCCCTGAGTCCCATATCCCCTCCATAGTTCGCAATAGCATCGCAGAGCGTTCCTGATACCAGGGGAGGATGTCCCTTTCTGCCTCGAAAGGAAGGCACCAGGATCTGGTCGTCTTCTGAAAAGGACCTTGCCAGATATCGGATCGTGGAAGGCCTTACCAGGGGAATATCACCCGGAAGGAAGAAAAACTGACCATCAAACGGACTCATGGCCCTTATCCCTGCCTGAACTGAAGAGAACATACCCTCCGGATAGATCGAATTATGCACCGTCAGGCATCCAAGCCTTCGGGATTCCTGTTCCACGTCTTCGGACCTGAATCCGGTGACTACATAGACCTCTTCCACTCCGCCATCCCTCAGGGAAGATATGGCCCTTTCCAGAAGGCTTTTTCCTCCTGACCTGATAAGGGGTTTGAATTCCCCCATCCTTGAGGAGTAACCTGCAGCAGGGATCAAGCCCTTCAGCATGACTTGAAACACCACCTCTCGTATCCAAGAAGACCGGCTATTCCTGCTATGGTGGTACCGAAATAGAATATCGGTTTTTTATGGAACTCCAGGGTCTCCCTGACTGCATCAAGGGTACCATTACATAGCGCGGACCCGGTAACAAGGGCCACGTCACACTCCGATGCCAGTCTTTCCAGGTCTCTCCTGCCGTGCCAGACCGTGGCTCCATAACGGACATGTCCCACATTGGCAGGATTCAGGTCAGTGACCCTCACCTGATCCTGTCCGAAGACCTGGACAATGTTGCTTATGATGGCAGGGTTATAACCCACGATACCTATGACAGAAGAATGGCCGAATTTTCTGGAAAGCTCCATGGCCATCTGTCTGCCGCAGAGATGGGGTTCCCTGTCCCTGCAGTGGATAGTGCCTTTGGTTATCCCAAGCTCACGGGCCAGGGCATTTATGGTCGCTATGGCAATGGTCCTGTTCTTTTCATTTTTCAGGGGAAGCGAGAAGACCTCATCAAGGCTCCCCGACCACCTGCAGGGAAAAGAAGAGAACGCCTGCCCTCTGGATGAACGGAAGGTCACATCCACCAGTTTCTCCACTCCGCCCAAAAGGGGGAAGTCCCTGTATGGAGAGGGATCTCCTATGGCCTCCTCCACTCCAAGGGGTTCGGCATGGACCTGTTCATCCATGGATATATCCGTTTCATCCATCCTTTGCAGTATCTCCCTGCGTGCTTCCTCCAGGGAATCTTTCACTTTTCTGTGTCCTTTCCCTTGTTCCGGCATTCCGCACATCTGCCGTAGATCACAAACTGTTTACCCGCCACCTCGAAATCCGAGGGGACTTCCACAAAAGGTATCGCCTGATCAGGCAGACAGAACATGCGGCCGCATTCCATGCAGAGGAAATGAGGGTGTCTTCCGGGACATCCTTCCACGTCCTTCGGGTGGGCACAATATCTCCATGATCCGTCAGTTCCCAGGACACCATGGACGAGTCCCTTTTCCAGCAGAAGATTCAGGTTCCTGTAAAGGGTCACTCTGTCAAAATTCCGGAGTTGCTCCTCGGAACTGATATCTCCATGGGAAACAGGGTGTCCCAGTTCATACAGCACAGCCAGTATCTCCCGTCGGATCCTGGTGATCCTGATGTCAGCCTTCCGAAGGGCTTCTTCAGCTTTCTGGTAGCTCATGACTCAAATCTCCCGGGGCAGAGTTCTGCAGCCCAGACCACGGGTCCCCCAGCGTGAAACCTCTTCCCTGCCAGGATAAACTCCTGCAAAGACCAGGGGTAATACCAGGTCCAGGGTAGTCCATTCAAAATAGAGCACCCCTGCCGGAACTCCGATTACCGGGACCTCTCTCACTATGGCAAGTTCCAGGTTGCATCCAGGAAGAGTGGGTACCCTCCGAAAAAGGACCTCTGAAGCTACCTTTTCTATGGCAGCACGGGTTGTATCATCCGCATCCACGCTCATTCCACCTGTACATATAACCAGCTCAGCACCATTATCGATAGCCTCTCTTATGGCAGAAGATACCCTTTCACAAACATCCCCGGTATTAACCTGAAGAAATAACTCTCCTCCCAGATCCTGCACCCGAGGGGAGATCTTCTCCAGGGACTGATCCCTGATAAGCCCTTTCTCAACTTCCGATCCCGTGGAAAGAAGGGCGGTACGAAGTGGACGGTAAGGCCTCACATGAAATTGCGACATCCGGCAGGCAACCCTGGAAAAATCTTTCCGGTTCATGAAAACCGGAATGATCCGAAAAGAAGCAACGTCATTTCCTTCATTGACCCTCGAATACCGGGGAAGGCATGATAATAGAAAATCTTCCGAAGCATTTACGGAGTGGACCATCTCTTCATGGTAAAGGAGAAGTCCCCTGCAGGTTGAACTTAAAGATATCTTACCCTCTTCGGGATCTGAAGCTTTCAGGTTTTTCCCCATGAGTCTTCCTGCCATGGAACGGGCGGCTTCATCCTCGTGTATATCCTCATCCGAAAGGTCCAGGATGTAGAGATGTTTCTTGCCCATGGAAAGGAGAACCTTGATGTCTTCCTCCCGGATGATATGTCCTTTCCTGAAACGGGCTCCTTTTATTCCCTTTTCCGGATCGATCTGGGTTATATCATGGGATATCTCCAGTCCAACGGCTTTTTCGACATCTATTTTTCTAACAGTCAGGATCTCCACAACCTTTCGACAGTTCCTTACTTGCCTTCAGGTCTTATTATTTGCCATCCCCTATCATAATGCAACAGAGTTGCAGATGATGGACCAGAAAAAAAGCCGGGCTTCTGCCC
>JAFGMB010000089.1 GCA_016927765.1 Synergistales bacterium | reverse complement strand
TTAACCGAAAACCGATGGCTTTTTTCTATCCTTTCATCCCATCACACTTTAGCTCAGTGAAATTTACAGCATTATAGAGACTCAATCACTCCTTTCGAAATAATTATCAATAATTTACAATTTATTTTTCTCTGAAATTATAATATTTCCCATTTTGAGATATGATAACTGCATATAAAATAGTTATAATGAATTATCAAATCTATAAAAGGGGTTATTCCACATGAATAGAGATCACTTGAAGAGAACTCTCTTTAACCTCATCGAACATGAGATCGAGAGGACTCCCCTTATAGAATTGTACGGTCCAAGAAGGTCAGGAAAAACAACCCTTATGCAGTCTTTAATGAAAAATAACACCAGGTATCTTTCTCTGTCGGACCCCAGGATGCAGGCGATAGCAAGGGAACACCCGGAAAGTTTCCTTGATCTGAACCACCCTCCTGTTTTCTTCGATGATATAGAAGCTTGTCCTGGTCTGCTTGATCATATTCTGAGAAGGATATCCTCAGGAATACCGGAACCAGGCCAATACCTGATCGCAGGGACGGTAAAACCAGATGGCCTGGAACAGTTCTCTTCATCGATCCGCAAGACCTTTACTCTCTTCCCATTGAGCATGAGGGAGATCTCAGGTTATCCCGATTCGGTCTTTTACTGGGAAGATGGGCCTCATAACCAGGGTTCATTTCTTGCGGGCCCTTTTTTATGGGAGAACTTCCTTCGCGGAGGATTCCCCGAAATTCTCACCAGTAAGGAGATCTCCTATAGCCAGTTTTATTCCATATATCTTTCTGAGTACCTTCAAAAAGATATTCTTCCTTTCAGGAAAAAAGCTGTAACCGAACCCTTTAAGGATTTTCTGAGGCTTCTCGCCAGAAGGACGGGAGAACCCCTCAACCTTTCTGAAATGGCCAGGAATCTTCATACTACCCTGCATATCGTAAAAATGTGGCTTAGTCTTATGGAAAAGACCCACCAGGTATTCCTTCTACCCTCTTATGAAGGAAGGTCCAGGAGTCCCCTTATCAAGGCTTCCAAGGCATATTTCACAAATACAGGATTGCTGTGTTTTCTCCTTGATATAACTGATCCAGGGAAAGCCCCGTTAAGTTCCTGGGCTCCTGTGATACTTGAAACCGCAGTACTCAACGAGATCCTCAGATCAAGATATCACAGGGGAAAAGAACCAGGTATTTCTTTCTGGAGAAAAGCTACAGGAATGGAGGTAAGCCTGATCCTGGAGGACCGGAAAGGACTTGTGGCACTTGAAACCACACCTTCTTCAAAGCCCGAAAGCACCATGTCAAAGGGCATAAGGTTCTTGAGGAAAGAAATAGCGGATCCCGGGATGAGGGGATACGTCATCAATCCTGGAAGATCTTCGATCCCCCTGGCAGAAGGTATCGAATCACTTCCTCTATGCAACCTCTGAATTTGACATTTTACCTTTTAAAAAAAAGGGCCCCTTTCAAGGGCCCTCTTATATTATTACAAGGGAAACCTTTTCAGAAAAGCCTGAGGTCCGCTTCCTCCGACAGCATCTCCAGGGCCTTTGTACCAGCCGCTGAATTCCCTCTGAAGTCCAGGGCCGGTCCATATGCCGCAACACCCATCCTTCTTGGCAGGGTGGCCATAATGCCACCACCGACTCCACTTTTTGCCGGAAGACCGACCTTTACGGCAAATTCCCCTGATCCATCATAAGTACCACAGGTTACCATTAAAGCCCGCACTATTTTAGCTATTTCAGGAGGAAATACCTCTTCACCCGTGACCGGGTTCCTTCCGTTTCCTGCAAGAGTGGCTCCCATAACTGCAAGATCTATGGCAGTTGCTTCGATACTGCATTGTTTGAAATATATATCAAGAGTCTCTTCTACATCACCTTCGATGCTGTCTGTGCTTTTAAGGAAATACGCAAGCGATCTGTTCCTGTCAGAGGTGAATTTCTCAGAGTAGAAAACATCGTAATTCAGGTTCAGGGTTGAATTACCAGTCATGCTCCTGGCCATTTCCAATATGGCCTCGAATTTGGAATCCCCATCAGGGAAGGGAAGTAGTGATGCCAGAACTATGGATCCACTGTTAATAAAAGGGTTGTGAGGCTTGAAAGCCCCCTCTTTCTCGAGGCAGAAAATACTATTGAAAGGATCGGCGACGCTTTCAAGGCCGATCTTTGAGAACACCAGTTCCGGACCCAGCTCCATAAGGGCAAGACAAAGAGATACAACCTTGGCGATAGACTGCATTGTAAAGGGGTGATCCGAATCTCCCGCACTGTATACCTTTCCATCCATACCTGCAAGAGCAAGGCCAAGAGCAAAGGGGTCAGCTTTTGACAGCTCGGGAATGTATGAAGCTACCTTGCCTGTACTGCAATAGGGCCGGCAAGCCGTAACAATCTGCTCGAGGATCTCCTGCACAGGGACCACTCCTTTGAGAAAAATACTTAAAAAGGGAATACCTTTATGCCCATGATGATAGCATGAAACCCCAGATTTTCAGAATCCCTACAAACAGAACCCTTAGGGAGGATCTGTTCTTTGAGGACCAGGAATGATACCCTGCTCAGGCTAATTTAAAGGGCACCCTCTCAAGGGTGCCCTTTAGGATGTTAATGCCGGTGAAAATGAGGTTTAAGCTGATATGAAACACAGCAGGAAAAAGTCTGATGACTACCTTTCACCTGTCACTCTACCCTTATCTCCACCGAATTCTCCCAAAGCCCGTGGATATTGCAGTAAGACACGGCCATCAGTGTCCCTGATACAGAGATTTTCATTCTTACCGTTCCAGAAGGTTCAGTGAAAACCGGTCCCTGGTTGGCTCCCGCCACAGATTCGCCATGGGATTCAAAGTTCAGCTTTGCCACTTCGTAGGGGAATTTGCCGTCCCCCGGCTTGAAATAAAGGGCTATCCATCGGATGTGATGTTCTGTGGTATTCGGGTGGGGGATCTCTTTACCTACACTGACCTCTACCTTGAAAACCTCTCCTCCCGACACACTATCAGGAGCCTCTATAACAGGTACGTGTTTTTCTCCCTTCCAGTCTCCTGTTTGTACGAGTTCAGTAAGCTTCATATATTCAATCCCTCCTTAAATTTGTTTCTCTGATTATATATCATATTACCACGTCATAATGAGTCCTGCATATGCAACCCCTGATGAGAAGTCCCTGTAATACTTCATTTCAAATGCCTGCCTGGAAATGAAGCACATGGATCATTGCTGCCATTGAAAAAACTGTCCCTTCAATAGACCTGACCGGATGGATCCTGTTGACCCCTGTATGTGGAGGGTTTACGGTCCTGGAAAACCGGAAGGGTGTTCCTGACTTTTTCGATCTCTTGAAGATCCATCTCTACGGTCAGGATACTCTCTCTTTCATCCAGGATCTCACCAAGAACATTTCCCCAGGGGTCCACCACCTTGGAATAGCCAAAGAAGATGGTCTTGTCAGGATCCTGTCCTACCCGGTTACATCCCGCAACGAAAAACTGGTTTTCAATTGCCCTGGCATCCAGGAGCGTCTTCCAGTGATTCAACCTCGGATAGGGCCACTGAGCTGGTACAAGGAGCACTTGTGCTCCCCCCAGTGCCAGTAGGCGGGACAGTTCGGGGAACCTGAGATCGTAACAGATAATGACCCCGAACCTGATATCTTCAAGGTCAAAAGTGCAGGGAACAGTTCCCGGCCGAAGATATTTATCCTCCTGCATCAGCCGGAATAGATGGATCTTGCTGTATTCGGCTATTTTCTTCCCTTTACGATCGAAGGCCATAAGGGTATTGAAAACGTCATTCCCCTTCAGGCATGCAACACTGCCTGCTACTATATTCACTCCCAGTTGTGAAGACAGATCCGACATCAGGGCTTCTGTCCTTTGCCCCTCAGGATCAGCCAGATCCTTTATCATTCCGAGTTCATAGCCGGTATTCCACATTTCCGGCAACAGGATAACATCAGGATCAGAATTGGCTGCCTCCCTTACAAGAATCGCAGCTTGTTCATAATTCCTGTCCGGTAACCCTCTTTTCACATCCATCTGTATCAAAGAGATCTTCATGAGCAGTAATCCCTCCTTATACTACTTACGAAACCTTGTGATCCCATTCACTGGAAGATTGGAGCAAAACCGGCCTGACAAGACACTCCTATAGATCCCCGAAAGGGGAAAAACGATCCTCATGGCACTATCCACAGTTGACCTGCCGAGTTACCTGGTTTCTCCAGATCTGACGGAATAACGAGCAACTTATCCATAAATCCTTTCTCCTTAAAGAATAAAGAGTATCACCCTGAAATTCCTTCCTTTTCCAGAAAGGATAACAGGGAATAAAGGACATTTCCTGTTTCACTGGGATCTTTCGATAAGTTTTGCAACAGCCTCTGCCAGGAGCTTGTAACCCGCAGCGTTAGGGTGGATCTGATCACTTTTGAGATACCCCTTTGAAAGGACCTTTCTAAGGATCTCTCCTTCATAGGGGATATTGAACTCCCTGGCAAGATCCTTGTAAAGAACGGGTGGCTGAAGGGTTATATCCAGGGCCGGAACGCCGATCAGGATAACATCTACACCCCTTCCAACAAGCATCTCCAGCATTTTCCTGAGGCCAGATTCGATATCCCTTTCCGGTCTACCTCTCAGGATGTCATTCCCTCCTTCACAGAGGATAAGGAGTTGCGGGGAATGTTTATCCAGGACCCTTGAAAGACGTTCCATGCCTCGGCTGATCTCTTCTCCCGGTGATCCTTCGTTAATGACCATTGTACCAAGAAGCTCAGCCAGTATTGCCGGGTAAGACCTTCCTCTGTCCGCCCCTGTACCATATGTGATGCTGTCACCGAAGGCCACAATAACGGAATCTTCCCGGATATCCCTTAAACGGGTCCTGGTGGAGGAAAGTCCTGAAAATATCATATAGGTTATGGTTAACATTATCCCCAGAAGAACCAGCCAGAAAAGGCCCTTTTTCATTTAGAGCTCCCCTTGGAAACATTTCTTTCTATTGTAAACCAGCCCAGGGAATAGACGGGAAGAAAGTCAAAAGGGACAGGAATTACAATCCCTGTCCCAGGAAATACCACTCTTGATCCTTTCGATCGGACTAAATAATAAAGGTTTTCTCAGCATCCGAAATAGAGTTCATACTCCTTACCGGTCACCCTGGTATTAACAGTTTTTGCCTCT
>JAFGMB010000007.1 GCA_016927765.1 Synergistales bacterium | reverse complement strand
GGATATGTCCAGGCCGATCCCCCTGGAAGTCACGATCTCTCAATTTGCCCAGACTCTGGAGGATATGAAGGAACTTCTGTAAGAAAGTAACAGAAAAGCCCCGGTATGATCCGGGGCTTTTCTGTTATCTAACAATCCGCCATGTCAGAAATAGTGACATTTTCAGGATAACCTGAAACCTTCTTTTTCAAGCCATTCGAGTATGGTATGGGCTAACTTGATCCTTGTGTCATGGAAAGAATGACCATCCGGAAGTAATACTTCCCGGAGATTCCCGGCACCTGAGTTTTTCAGTGACAGGGCTATAGGTTTATGGTGTATCTCCAGCTCTGAAATATCGTCTTCCTCTCCTGAGATAAGAAGTATATGCTTTTCCCGCAATTCTTCACCATGGTTGGCGATATCCCAGACCTCCTGGTGGACCTTCATCTCCTCAACAAGATCGTACACTCCTGTCCCTTTCAGTGGTACCGTACATTCTTCGAACATTTCCCTGGTTTTATCTTTAAACTTTTCATCTTTGCCATAATTTCTGGTTACTGCCCCAAGGTTGTAACAGGCGATGGAGATCACATGCCTCAGGTGGTGATAATGGGGGGCCGTCATGAGAGCGGCGAAGCCCCCAAGACTGTGGCCGATAAGGATCATTCGGCTGGTATCTACGTTATATTTTTCAGCATTTTCTTTTTCGGTGAAATATCTCACTGCCATAGAGACGTCAGATAGAACATTGGCAAAGGAATAATCTCCCTCACTTCCCCATGAACCCCTGTAGTGGAACTGGATCACGTTAAAACCTGCTCTTCTGAGGATCTGGGCCAGGTCCAGGTTTTTCTCATATCCCGGAAAACCGTGAAGAAGAAGGATTGTGGGATGAGGACCCGCCCCCTGAGGGGTATAGATTATCCCGTGCAACCTTTCATGACCCTGGTGAAGAATTATGTTCATTACTCCGGAAGGGTGATCTGTATCTCTTATGTCTGGATCTTTACATATACTGTTGTATTCCATTAAAGACACCTTCTTTATGGATCAATTTCCCTGCTCTTGAAAAAAAGGCAGAGGTTCTTTCACATTCGTGGTATCTCCCGTAATTCCCTTGAGATAACGCAGGTTACCTTCTCCAGGCCTGAGAAGGACAGGGGTCCCTGGAAGGACTGTCTGATAGAAATCCATGGTTTTCAGGAAAAGATACAGGTCTTTTGCTTCGACTGTGGCTTTGGCGATGGTTTCCTGGGCTACCCGGTCACCTTCACCTTTGATCTCCTCAGCCTGTTTTCTTGCTCCTGCTATCATTTCGATCTGTTTCCTGTCTGCCAGTGATCTTTTCGTAATAGCTTCAGCCTGACCTTCCGCCCTCAACTGGGCAGCTATCCTGTTGCGCTCCGCCTGCATGGAACGATACACGGCCTGCTCGTTGTCCTGGGGAAGAAAGACCCTTTTGAAGGCTACGGAAAGGATCTCGACCCCATATTCCCGCGATTGTTCCCTGGCGATAGCATTGGCCTGTTCGAAGGCTTTTTCCCTGCTTCGTTTCACCAGGTCATCAAAGGATAGCCTTCCGGCCACTACCCTGACTGCTGAATAAATTGAATCATCAAGTCTCTGCTGGACCGAGGCTATGGTCCGGACCCTTCTGTAGAGGGTTTCCGGGTCCGAGATCCTGAAAAGGGCTATAGTATCGAAGACCAGGTTCTTCTTGTCGCTGGTCACGACAGCAACTGGATCGGCGTCATATTCTATGAGCTTTTTAGTGTATTTGACCGTTCTATCCATGAAGGGGATCTTGAAATATAACCCTGGTTCCATATTGGATGCTACTACTTTCCCGAGACGTATCACTACCACCTGTTCGTCCGCCCTCAGGACATAAAAAGAACCCGCAAGAGCGAGAAGAACAAGGATGAGAACTATATATAACAAGGTCTTGTTGAGGTTTTTCATCTCTTATCCCTCCTAATTCTGCCGGGGGGCTTCCGAGGTCAGATCCAGAAGCTCCCTCAGGGGAAGTATCTGAAGGGAATCCTGGTCATCATCAATAAGGACGACCTTCAATTTTGGCCAGACATCCTGCATGTTCTCGAACCACAATGTATTAAGAACCAGGTCAGGGTTTTCCTGGTATGCCTGGTTGAGGGATGTGATTCTTGCAGCTTCACCTTCAGCAAGGGAGACTCTCCTGAACCTGTAAGCTTCGGCTTCATTGAGGACCTTTTCCACCTCACCCTTGGCCTTTGAGATTATCTCATTTGAATACTTATCAGCTTCAAGGATAAGTCGTTCTTTTTCGGCCCTTGCGGAATTTATTTCGCTGAAAGCCGCCTGTACCGCTTTTGGTGGTACTACATCCTGGAATTGGACAGCTACGATAAATATTCCCGTCTGTAATTCGTTCATTTTATCCTGTATCAGTTGTTTTGCCTCTGTCTGGGAGGCTTCTTTTTCGGTGGTCAGGACATCATCCAGTTTGCGGGAAGCAATTACCTGTCTCAGGGTCGCTTCAGCAACATCCCTTATCATCTTGGTCATAAGGGTTTCATCCAACGGAATGTTAACGACAAAGTCAGCTGGATTTGCGATCTGGAATTGAAGGACCCAGTCAATTTCAACGATCTTGTTATCCCCTGTAAGCATTTTGGATTCCTCAAGACGGTCCTGGTATCTGGCGGGAGGACCTACTGAAATAGTACGATAGCCGTATTCAAATCGCTGGATCTTCTCCGTGTTCACGATGATCACCCTGTCTATCATGGGGAGCTTGAAATTGACTCCCTGATCGGACACGGAAGAAACCTTCCCCAGGCGAAAGACCACACCACGGGAACCAGCGGGGACTATATAAAACCCCTGTTTTGCCACTAACAGGATAACAAGAAGGATAATTATATACTTGATAAAACCCAGTTTCCCGCTGAAAAGATCTTTCATCCTTTCCCTGTCGAACCTCTGTTTTCTCCTTCCCTTTTCAAAAAATTCATCCTCGTTGAAAAAATCAGGCATGTAAAAGCTCCTTTCTTGAATATCTACAGAAAAATTATTCTAAACTCCCGGCAAAGATATGGAAAGTTTTTTCCCAGGATCACATCATGAATGGTAAAGGTTACCCCAAGGTCATTCGAGTATGTAAGGTGCTTTTTCCTCTATGAGCTTAAGCATTTCCCACCCAGCGTAGGTAAGTCCCCTGGAAGAATGATAGATAGCCTGGATGTCCCAGTGGAAATCATCAAGGTCCTTGAAGGGGAGAGCTTTCAGGTCGCCATTATGGAGCTCACGTTTAATTGCAAGTTTGCTCATCAGTGTTATTCCCATATCTTCCATGACGAGGGACTTGGCAATTTCGATCTCTTCGATCTCTATTGTCTTTTTCACTTCTATCTGGTGCTTTAGCAGGTAATCATCGATAAAATCGCAGAGTGGACATTCCTCTGTGTAGGTGAGGATCGTTTCTCCGGATAAAGCAGAAGGTTCAAGAGACGACTCTTCTATCAATGGATGGCCGGGCGCAGCGATGAAGGTGAAGTGATCTTTCCCTATGGAACGGAAAGTCAGATTGCTGTCCGGGAGCCAGTTACTGTGCTTTCCCAGAATGGCGAGTTCCAGGGTTCCATCCCGGGCCTCTGCCAGGATCTCCCTTGCATTTCCCGCCCGTATGGATAACTTGATTTCAGGGAAGCGTTCCCTGAAGGTTTTGAATATGGAGGGCATAAAAAAATTTCCTGTGAAAGGCGAAACTCCAACTGTGAGATGGCCGTATTTTAGAAGCTGCATCTCCTGAAAGCGTGAAGGTATGGAATCTACCCTTTCCAGTACTTCCTTTGCAAGAGTATAAAGCGCGCGCCCTTCAGGTGTTAGGGAAACATCTCTTCCCCGGCGTTGGAAGAGGCGGATATCGTAATTCTTTTCAAGGGCCGCTATATGCTGGCTGACTGATGGCTGCGAGAGAAAAAGCTTCTCCGCAGCTCTCCTGAAAGATCCTTCTTCCACTACTACACAAAAAGTCCGCAATTGATGAAGGGTCATGGCCCTTTCCTCCTATAAGGTAATCCTTATCAATTATATCATTTTTTCTTTATTGAAAATTATACTAAGTGTTGTATTCTTATCTTATGAAGATTCATCATCCTTTCCCCTACTTTTCTCGACCCTGGTTCAGTCCCGTATCTTTCCCGGAGGTGACCGGAAATATATCCTGATCATAAGAAACGATCTGAATTGATCCAGATATGCCAGGAACTGGTTAGGAAACCGAGTCTTTCCGGGCAGGAATATGAGGTTGCGACAGTGATAAAGGAGATCATGCTTTCAAAGGGGTATGGTCATGTTGTTACCGATTCCTGTGGCAATATCATAGGTGTGATGGATTTTGGTGGATGCGGTAAAACCCTTCTGCTTGAAGCCCAGATCGACCACGTTGGTGTGGGAGATCCTGCCGAATGGCAAACCTATCCTTATGGCGCTTTTATCAATGAAGGGAAGCTTTATGGGAGAGGTGCTTCAGATCAGAAAGGGGCCATGGCCGCCATGCTGTGCGCCGCTGCTGATCTGAAAAGGGATGGACACAAGGGTCTGAAAGGCAGGCTTTTAGTTGTTGGGACAGTTCAGCAGGAGAAATTTGAAGGCTTTGCTTCCAGATACGTGGTGGATCACTATCATCCCGATCTTGTATTGATAGGAGAAGCCTCTGGTCTTTCAATAGTAAGGGGGCAAAGAGGGCGGGCTGAGATCCTTGTTGAAACGAGAGGCAGAATGGCTCATTCAGCCAATCCTGATTTTGGTATAAACGCAGTTAATCAGATGGTCAAGTTCCTGGCGCTGCTGCGGGAAAAGTTCACCCCCTCCAGCCATACTTACCTGGGAGAGGGTATTATCGTCCTTACCGGGCTTTATTCTCATCCTCCTTCAAATACAGGAGTATTGCCTGATAAGTGTCTTGCTACTTTTGACAGAAGGCTTCTTCCAGGAGAAACCCCAAGATCTGTACTGGGCCAGCTGAGAAAGATAGCACGAACCCTTTCCGGAAAGGATCCCAATTTTAAAGCGAAGATATCCCTGTCCTGTTCAGAAGACCGATGTTACACGGGAAAGATCATGAAGATGGAGCATTTTGTCCCCGCCTGGTCTCTTCCCGAAGACCATCCTTTTATTCAGACTGCATTAGACGGCCTCTCTTCAATGGGCCTTGACCCCATGGTAGCTTCTAAGGCAGGCTTTGGAACCAACGGTTGTTATTATGCGGGAGTGGCAGAAATTCCAACACTTGCTTTTGGTCCATCCCGAGAAGAGCTGGTCCACATCAAGGATGAATATATAGAGATAGAACAGCTGATCAGTGGTTATCTTGGATATTATGGAATAGCCCGTCAAGTTTTAGAACAACAGGAGGTTTAGGTTTTGACGAAACCATTGATACTTCGATGCGTACTGTGCGGCAGAAATTTCACACCAGAAGAAGTCGATTATACCTGTCCTGACTGTGGGATGGACGGGACAATGGATGTGCTTTACGACTATGACCATGCAAGGCATAAAGGGATGGACAGGCCAGGTCTTGCTGCAGATCCGGCAAGGAATCTCTGGCGATACAGAGCGGTGCTTCCAGTTGAAAGAGAAAACCATATTCCAGCGCTTGATGTCGGATGGACCCCCTTATACAGGAGCCAGGCACTGGAGAAGAAATACGGTATAAAAGAAGTATTCCTCAAAGATGACGGCCGCAATCCCACTGGTTCGCTCAAGGACAGAGCCAGTGCTGTGGGGGTGGCCAAGGCCCTGGACAAGGGAAGGGAGTCAATCGCCTGTGCCTCAACTGGAAATGCAGCCAGTTCCCTGGCAGGATTTTCTGCAGTTTCCGGACTGAGAAGTTTTATTTTCGTACCGGAAAAGGCTCCTGTTGCAAAAGTTACCCAGCTTCTTGTATACGGCGCCAAGGTCATCCTCGTCAGGGGAGATTACGAAGATGCCTTTAACCTGGCTACTGCAGCCATAGAAAAATGGGGCTGGTACAACAGGAACTGTGCTATCAACCCTTACCTTGTGGAGGGCAAGAAGACCTGTGCCATGGAAATTGCAGAGCAACTTGGGTGGGAAATTCCTGATATGGTAT
>JAFGMB010000088.1 GCA_016927765.1 Synergistales bacterium | reverse complement strand
GGCGGAGCCAGCCTGGAATTTTTTGAAGACAAAGTATTACCAGGGATCGAACCACTGCTGATAGAGTAGTGCATATATCAATTTGCATGTTTTATGAAGGGCGGTGGTAACCACCGCCCTTTTTTCGGCTTTGAGAGGTGAAAGATGAGATGAAAAAGATCTGGCTTTACGGAAATTGGAAAATGAACAAGACCCTAGGGGATACAGAGGAATTTATTCTAAGTTTTAAAGATGCTTTTACCACAAAGCAAAAGGGTTACATGGATATCCATAAAAAGGGTTTCCTGGATGTTACCATATTCCCTCCATTTACCGGTTTATTTCATGCCAGGGAACTTTTGAGACGTGAACAGATCAATTTTCTCGATATTGGTGCCCAAAACATCTATTTTGAAACGTCAGGCGCTTTTACCGGAGAGATATCACCCTTAATGATCAGTGATACAGGTTGCAGAAAGGCCCTGGTAGGCCACAGCGAACGGAGACATATCTTTGGCGAGGGGGAGGCACTGATCGCATCCAAAGTTCGTTCCTGCCTTTCAAATGGGGTCATCCCGGTCCTTTGCTACGGCGAGATCCTTGAGGAGCGCGATAAGGGCCTGACCCTTGAAATTGTTCAAAGGCAGCTTCTTTCGGCCTTGCAGGGCCTGGATGTTTCGGAGATCAGCGAAAAGGTCATTCTCGCCTATGAACCTGTCTGGGCTATCGGCACCGGGCGTTCAGCCAAACCACAGGATGCGCAGGAAGTCTGTGAATATTCAAGAGCGATCCTTGAAACTATCTTTGGGGGCGAAGAAGCCTCAAAAACCCCGATACTCTATGGTGGTAGCGTTAAACCCTCAAATGGAAAAGAATTATTGATACAGAAGGATGTAGATGGTGTGCTTGTGGGTGGAGCATCCCTGGAGGTCTCTTCTTTTCTTGGAATTCTTGACAGTTATATGGCAAGGGAATGATCAATAGAAGAAGGTCAGATAAAAGCATTTTCAGTTCAGCAACCTGGTTTCAGGATCTCATGAGAAACAGGTTGCTGAACTGAAGTAAAATCAACCACCCATACCAGCGGTGCCAATTCTGGACAACCAGATAACAAATGCTGCTAAGGAAATCCCTCCTGCAAAGGCTATGACAGTATTCCAGGGCTCTTCTTCAAAAAAGGCCTTTTCCCTTTCATGTATCGTGCTATTCAGTTCGCTTTGTTCTTTTTCATTGATATCATTCATGGTAGCATACCTCCATTTCTGATTATACCAAAGGCTGCGCATATGTATACATAAATAACAGCAGATTGGAATGCAATCACGAGAGGTCGAGATTTTCTGTTTAGATATAAACGTTCTTTAAAGAAATCTGCAATTTAACAGGAAAAGCTATCTGTTTAAATTTGCATTGAACGTAGTACCTGTTTTGAGATGATAAAGAGAAAATAACGGACGGAGAATAACATGGGGAAGGAAGAGTTTTACAAACCCAAGGGTATATTTCCATGAAAAGCGTCGGGGTAATTTATTCAAGTATCCCTTATTCAAAAAGCTTGTAAATTTTTAAAAATGAAAATACAAAAAGGAAAAGTTATACCAGAATCGTAAATATCTGCAGCAATTTCAGTAGTGGTATCAGGCAAGTTAATTCTTCTTTTAGACCCAGGTCCTGAAATTGGGAAAAACTGGGTTTTTTTTGATGAACAGGGTTATATATATCTTGATATTCCTGATAAAGGGATTATTTGAGAAAAATTGAAGGTGGCGTAATTTACCTTAAAACTCCCCAGAATATTTGGGGTATATAATTTGCAAATATTTCTGATGAGGAAGAGTATAGATAAACTGATTTTCACGAAAAACAGATCCAGGGTTATTATCATATGAAAATATCATAGATCTGGACAGAATCCTGGCATTTTGTAAATAACGCAACATAAGATATATTATAAGACACCTTATTTTTTTCTATCGTTCTCTATCTCGATAATGAAAGCCACGAAATATTTTATCGGGATTTGATTTTACCCTCCGTTTTTTCAGCACTACCAGGGTGGTCCTTTCTTTCTGAATTCTACGTTTTCAGAATGACGTCTTTATGCTAATCTAAACTAGCGTCAATGTTCTGTATTGAAGTAAGTACATTCTGAGGGACCTATCCGTTGGAGGTGTCATTATCTATGAAGATCGTTACAAGCCGTGATATCAAGAATAATCCGAATATCCTTCTTGACGATCCTTCTGAAACCATAATCACTTCAAGAGGACGCCCTAAAGCGATCTGCTTTCCAATTGAAGAGCATGAGTTGAACTTTCTTGAGGATCTGATCCAGACCATAAGGCATTCACGGGCAAAGGTGGCACTGGAAAGATTAAGAACCGGCACAATGATATTGAGGGCAAATGATAAGGGCAATCCTATTCCGGAGGATGAGGTATCAGCTTCAAGGCTATCTGATAAGATCCTCAGGGAACAAGGGAGGCTTTTCTGAAAATGGTTGAGCACGGAAGTTCAAATCCCAGGATCATCATGACCCCGAAAGTGCTCCTATCCGGAGTGCTTTTCCCCTCTACTCCAGCTGCTAAGCTCCTGAATCTGATCCTGGAGGGAGTCAACATTCATGTGGTCGATTCCATCCTTAATGAGGAGTATGAGTTGATTCTCTTACACCCTTCCTTGGGGCTTCCCCATGGTCGTTCGAGGGATTTCCTGAATAAACTAGCATCTCTGGCTGAATTTGTTGTTCCTGTCCCCCTGCCTTTTAGAATGAAGGAGTATTACGGTGTTGATTATCACCTTCATTCCCTTTCTTTTTCTGCAGGTTGTATACCTGTGATAAAACCAGCTCTCCATTATTTTCTTGGTGAACAAGGAGGCATGATACCAGTGTATACACCAGAGGGTTTTCTTAAGTATGAGGGGTATTTTGCCTGACTTTCAGGGGCTATTCACACAAACCTTATTATTTAGCTGGTGATAACATCAAAGCTCAAGGGCCTTCAATTGCAAGTGAAGGCCCTTGAGCTTTAATGTCTGGCCTGGAAAAACGGTTGCTTTCTATCAAGGAAAATTCGGTCACTTCAGCTCATTTAAAACCTTCTCGAGACAATCTGCAGAATCGGGAGGTAACTTATCTATACTTCCCCTCTCTGTTTCTCTGCTGACAATGAACTTAAACCTGTCTGTGAGTCGCGCCCTCAATTGGATGATGTAATTATCATCTGTCATATCCACAGGGAAATCGTCCAGTTCCATTATCTGTATGGATGAGAAATCTCCCCAGGGTTTAAAATCTGCAGTGCCTTCAACTATGGAACTTATTATGCCAAGGGTATGTTCCTTCTTTACCTTTTTACCCATAAAGTCCCCTGTATTAAGGGCGTAGCAATCTACTCCGGATTCCAGAAGGATCTTGAACTTTTCATAATCCAACCGTAATGGATAAGTTCTGAATGGATTGGCGTAGGGTTCAATGACGAGTGCCTTCGGGTCAACTCCAGGAGCCAGGCGTTCCGCGGAAGTACGTTTTGTTGCAAGAGTTGCACCCATAGTAGCCCCAAGTTCGGGTGAGGTGATCTTGATCACTGGGGGTATAGTGGGATCTTTCATTAACCAGAAAATCGCATTGATCTTTTCGTCGATTCTGTCCACCCTTGTAGGAGACCACAATTTCGATTTGATTGCCCTTCCGTTACCATTCCTCACATCTTCCGTGATGAGGTACAGTTTGCCATCCGGCAATTTGGTAACCCCGTTATTCTGAACACTCAGAATGAATTTATTATCTTCACAACCCATGGGATAGTCAGAGGTCTTGTCAAAATAAGATGGTTCCAATGCT
>JAFGMB010000087.1 GCA_016927765.1 Synergistales bacterium | reverse complement strand
TCTCCATGAAAGGATCCTTGGGAGAACGGCACTTTACGATATAGAACATCCAGAAACACATGAGATCCTCGTCAAAGCCGGTGAATGCATTGATTCCAGGATTGCCCTGGCCATAGAAAAAGCTGGGATCGATACTGTATGGGTCAGAAGTCCCCTTACATGTGGGTTGCGTCATGGGGTCTGTCAGAAATGTTACGGCATGGACCTTGCCACAAGGAAAGAAGTCGCTATCGGTGAAACGGTTGGCGTTGTAGCTGCCCAATCCATAGGTGAACCTGGTACTCAGCTGACAATGAGGACTTTCCATACAGGAGGCGTGAGACTTACCGGTGAGGACATTACCCAGGGTCTTCCTAGGATCGAACAACTTTTCGAAGTCAGAAGGCCCAAAAAAGTCTCATATTTAGCAGGTGTTGATGGAGTGGTGAACGAGATAAGGGAAATGGAAGGCAAGAGAAAGGTATTCATTTCGTCTCCAACCGTCCAGGACCAGAAGGTCTCGTATAATATCCCTTCATCCCAGAACCTGCTGGTGGAGGAGGGTCAGGAAGTAACCCGGAGCACCCGACTTACCGAAGGTTATGTGGATCCACAGCAACTTCTGGAAGTGGAAGGAATAGAGGCTGTCCAGCGTTCATTGGTTGATGAGATACAGGGAGTTTATCGCTCCCAGGGTGTGTCAATTAACAACAAGCATATCGAAGTAATCCTCCGAAAGGTTGCACCTGTGAATCGTCTCAGGATAGTTGAAGAGGGCGACACCTCTTTTGTGGCAGGAGAGCTTGTCTGGACTGATGATATAGGGGCCGAGAATCTGAACATTGAAAACGAGAATGAAAGAAATATTCAGGAAGCAGTAAGCATCTTTTCCGGAAAGATTCTTAAAGAGATAATATCCCAGAGAGGAGCTGACATCTCGTCCCTGGAAAAGGATACACCTCTAGATGAGAATTCTATCAGGAATCTTCTTAAACCCGGTTCTTCAGTACATGAGATACGGGTTGACGATGATGAGGGACTTCTTGACGTTGTGATAGGTGAGGGAGCCTTCCGGAAAAAACTCGAGGGAATGGAACTGATCCGGGTATATGAGGCGGAAGACGGCAAGAAGATTCCCTCTGGGGTTTCTCTGACTCCAGGTCAGCTGGCCATTATCACGTCCAATAAACCTCTGCCGGTTCTGGTGAGGGATACAGAAATGATAGAATTGCTCTCAGATTCTGCATATCTTGCAGAGTCCATAGAACTTGATGGAGAAATAATTGCCCAGGCCGACAGGCTCATAACCCCGGAGATGGTGGAACTTTTAAAGATCGCAAATGCATATAATGTCAAGGTCTGGAAACATGTTGAGAGGATCCATGTACCTGACGCTCTTCAGGAGATCCTGATAGACAGGATCTGGGGCAAACCTCTTTCCCAGGCCATTGACAGGGATGGCAATGCTGTAACGGATATTGCTCACATGGTGGACGGCAAAGTGGTTCGAAGCATCATTGACGGTGATATCACTGCAGTTGAAATAGAAGGCGAGATCGTTACAAGGAACAGAATATTAAGTGATTACTTGTCCCACGCGGTCTATGGCAAGGTAATACTGGATCCTGTTTACGACCAGAAAGGTGAGGTCGTTACGGAGCCAGGCCAGGAAGTCAACCGGGAAGTCCTTGAGAAGCTGGTAGAAGCTCAACCTATGGATCTTGTTGTGAGGGCTATATACGCCCATTCTGAGGAAAAGAGGTTGATCCACAGGATAACCTTTGTCAGAAAACTGCGCATTGGTCCCAAGTGCAAGCCTTTTGTGCATGGTATCACCAAGGCAGCATTGGCAACAGACAGTTTTTTAAGTGCTGCATCATTCCAGCAGACAGCCCAGGTACTTGCAGGAGCAGCTGTAAAAGGTGAGATAGACGATCTTCTTGGACTTAAGGAAAACGTTATCATTGGTCATCTTATTCCTGCTGGGACCGGATTCACTGAATTTAATGATCTTGAGCCTGAGGACAGATTGGAACAGGTGACAACTGGTGAATCTAGGATGGATGAACAGATAGGGATATAGACGGTAATATTTTAACTTCGCCTGTTATTATTAGAGATGTTGCTTGACATGGATCGAGTCATTTTGTTATTATCACTCGGTGCGTCTCGCACCGGAGGTTTAGCATGTCTTTAAGCGAGTTGGCCAGTCCTTTGAGAATTACTGGATTCAGGCAGGTCTACAGAAAACTTCAAGCCGGCCACGTGCGAAAGGTCTTTTTCGCAAAGGATGCTGACCCAAAAAAGATACACCCCGTTATTCAGTTAGCTGAAGAGCAGGGAATTGACATAGAAGAGGCTCCGACTATGATCATGCTTGGAAGAGCCTGTGCTATTTCCAGACCTGCGTCAGTTGCAGCTTTGAGATCAACAGATCGATAATTCTGAGATTGTAAGGAAGGAGGGAGCTTCGTGCCGACGATCAATCAACTTGTAAGAAACGGACGTAAAGAGAAGAAAGTAAAAAGCGACGCACCGGCACTTCAGGCTAACCCGGCTAAAAGAGGTGTTTGTACCCGTGTTTATACGGTAACACCAAAAAAGCCCAATTCAGCTTTGAGGAAAGTCGCCCGTGTTCGCTTGACCAATGGTATTGAGGTAACATCCTATATCCCCGGTATAGGTCATAATCTTCAGGAACACTCGGTTGTCCTTGTCAGGGGAGGCCGTGTTAAGGATTTACCCGGCGTAAGGTATCACATAATCAGAGGTACCCTTGATTGTGGTGGTGTTGAAAACCGTAAGAGAGGTCGCTCTAAATATGGGGCAAGAAGACCTAAATAGCGTATTCATGAAAGCCGAGGGAGGAGTTTGAGTTATGCCACGAAAGGGGCATGTTAAAAAAAGACCAGTTTTTCCTGATTCCAGATATAACAGCAAGTCTTTAGGGAAGTTCATAAATGGGATCATGAAAGGCGGAAAGAAAAGCGTAGCAGAAAAGATCATGTATTCAGCTCTCGACATAGCTGCTGAAAGGCTGAATACTGATCCTTTTGATGTATATCAGAAAGCGCTGGACAATGTAAAACCTCTGGTTGAAGTTCGCCCCCGGAGGGTCGGCGGCGCCACTTACCAGGTTCCAGTGGAAGTTGCTCCTGAAAGGGCCCAGGTCCTGGCTATCCGATGGATCCTGCAATATTCAAGGTCCAAGAAGGGTATACCTATGGCGGAGAGGCTTGCCAGGGAATTGACAGACGCTTATAAGGGCGAAGGTGCATCGATCAAAAAACGTGAAGATACCCATAAAATGGCAGAGGCTAACAGGGCTTTTGCACATTATCGCTGGTAATCGTTTGATAGCTATCAGTCATTCTGTTTCGAGAAGCTTGGTGGTGAGGACCATTGGAAATCAAAGACCTTAAAAAGATTCGTAATATAGGGATTGCTGCACACATAGATGCCGGTAAGACAACAACCACCGAGCGGATCCTCTTCTATACTGGCAGGAACTACAAGATAGGAGAGGTTCATGAGGGAGCTGCAACCATGGACTGGATGGAGCAGGAGAGGGAGAGGGGTATTACTATCACCTCTGCTGCTACAACCTGTATATGGAAGGATTGTTTTGTGAATATCATTGATACACCCGGTCACGTGGACTTCACTGTGGAAGTTGAGAGGTCTATGAGGGTGCTTGATGGTGCGGTTTCAGTTTTCTGTGCTGTGGGAGGAGTTGAGCCCCAATCTGAAACCGTATGGAGGCAGGCGGATAAATACCATGTCCCAAGGCTCGCCTTCGTGAACAAGATGGATCGTATCGGAGCGGATTTCAATTCAGTAGTTGAAGGAATCCGGGGGAAGCTTGGAGCCCATCCTGTTGCTATACAGTTACCCGTCGGAGTGGAAGATACCTTTGAGGGAGTTATAGACCTGGTCGGCAAAAAGATGGTTCAGTATGTAGATGAACTGGGGACAGATCCCAAATTCGTTGATATTCCCGCACACTTTTCTGAAGAAGTGGAAACGGCGCGTGAATCCATGATAGAAACAATTGCTGAATATGATGAGGAAGTAATGGAGCTTTTTCTTGAGGGAGAAGACATTCCTGTAGAGCTTCTGAAAAAGGCAATTCGAAAACATACCATTTCTCTTGGCATCGTTCCAGTTCTTTGTGGCTCGGCATTCAAGAACAAGGGTGTCCAGCTATTGCTGGATGCCGTCGTTGATTATCTACCCAGTCCTGTGGACCTTCCTCCTGTTCTGGGTGTTTCCCCTGATACTGACGAGCCTGTTGAGAGAATACCTGATCCATCTGAGCGATTTTCAGCTCTTGCTTTCAAGATAATGGTCGATCCTTTTGTAGGCCGTCTGGTATTTACCAGGATCTATTCCGGTACTGTCAACAAGGGGGATACCGTTTTTAATCCGTCAACGAATTCCAGGGAACGTGTTGGTCGTATTCTTCAGATGCATGCGAATAAGCGTGAAGACCTTGACCATGCTTCTGCGGGCATGATCGTTGCCTTACCTGGGCTTAAAAATACTCGTACCGGTGATACCCTGTGCGCAGGTGATTCCCAGATAGTGCTTGAGAAACTTGAATTCCCTGAGACCGTGATCTCTCTTGCCGTTGAACCTATGACTAAAACCGATAAGATAAAGCTTACCAAGGGGTTAACCTCCCTTGCGGAAGAAGATCCGACCTTCAAGGTGGTAACCGACGAGGAAACCGGACAAACCATCATTTCTGGAATGGGAGAATTGCATCTAGAGATAATTGTTGATCGTCTCAAAAGGGAATTCAATGTAGATGTGAGAGTAGGCAAGCCTCAGGTCGCTTATAGGGAGGCCATTACTTCAAATTCAAAAGCAGAGGGTAAATTCATCAGGCAAAGTGGTGGCCGGGGGCAGTATGGTCATGTAGTGTTTGAAGTCGAACCCCTCGGAGAAGGCAAGGTTTTTGAGTTTGAGGACAGAATAATTGGAGGCGCAATTCCAAAAGAGTACATTCCTGCGGTAGAAAAAGGTCTTAAAGAGGCTATGACCAATGGAATACTTGGCGGCTATCCTGTTATCGGGGTCAAGGTCGCTCTTGTGGATGGCAGTTACCATGAAGTGGATAGTTCTGAAATGGCTTTCAAGATAGCAGCCTCGATGGGATTCAAAGAAGCTGTAAAAAAAGCCTCTCCTGTTCTGAAGGAACCTCTGATGTCTGTTGAAGTCGTAACCCCTGAGGAATATGTAGGAGATGTAATGGGGGATCTGTCTTCAAGGAGAGGACATGTGGAAGGCATGGAAATGAGGGCCAATACACGCGTAATAAAAGCATTTGTCCCTCTTGCGGAAATGTTCGGTTATGCAACTGATCTCAGAAGCAAGACCTCTGGTAGAGCATCCTACTCCATGCAGTTCCATCATTATGAACAAGTGCCACAGAATGTGGCTGAAAAAGTATTAAAAGGTTAATTTTCAAGAGCATTTAAGGAGGGAATCTGAAATGGCAAAGGCGAAATTTGAGAGGTCAAAGCCCCATCTTAATATTGGAACCATAGGTCACATAGACCATGGTAAGACCACACTG
>JAFGMB010000086.1 GCA_016927765.1 Synergistales bacterium | reverse complement strand
TCGTGGTGACCTGTCCTCACGGTGCCGATACCCTGGGTGCGGTGTGCAAAGCCCATCAGGATGGACTTGTAAGGGGTATTCTCGTGGGGAACAGGGGCAAGATAGCGCAGGTAGCGCTGGAAGAAGGTCTTGACCTGGAAGGGCTTGAAATAGAGGACACAGGGAACGACTATGAAGCGGCCGAGAGATCGGTCCAGATGGTTTCAAGCGGAGATGGAGACCTTCTAATGAAGGGGCTTGTCAAAACCGCGGATCTTTTGAAGGCTGTCCTGAACAAGGAATGGGGTTTAAGGACTGGATCGCTTCTATCCCATCTGCTCCTTTTCGAGGCGCCTCTTCTTGGAAACAGGGTCCTTGCCATGTCAGATGGGGGTATGAACATGTATCCCGATCTTTCAGCCAAGGTCAGGATCATCGAAAATGGTGTCAGGTGCCTTCATCAGCTTGGAGTTCCGGAACCCAGGGTAGCCGTTCTGGGTGCTGTGGAAGTCGTGAACCCCGATATGCCCTGTACTCTCGACGCAGCTGCCCTTGCCAGGATGAGTGCAAGGGGACAGATCAAAGGATGTATAGTCGACGGTCCCTTTGCCCTGGACAATGCGGTCAGCGAAGAAGCCGCGGCTATCAAGAAACTGGATTCACCGGTGGCAGGGAAGGCTGACATGCTTCTTGTCCCGGATATCGAGGCCGGCAATATGCTTGCCAAGGTGGTCCTCTACATGGCTAGGAACAGGGCGGCCGGTGTTGTGCTGGGAGCCCGGAAACCCATCGTTATGACCAGCAGGTTCGATACCATGGAGATCAAGCTTTTATCCATTGCCTTAGGAGCAGTGATAGCAAGGGATTGAGCATGTCCAGGGTCTTGCTTTCGTGTTTTGTATATTGTATTTGCAATTTATCTTTCCTTCGGGTAACCTTTGAAGTGTTTTCATTAAGGTCAAATACAGGCAATCCAAAATAAATTTCAATCTTTGAGGGGGTTTTGGAAGTTATGGAACAGATCCGTTCATTAGGAGCGCTTCTCGATTATGCAAAGAAGATCGGGGCAGAACAGGGGCCCAAAAAGCTCAGTGTGGCTATGGCCGAGAATGCCGGTCTTCTCTCTTCGATCGAAGAAGCCCGGACAGCAGGTATTGCCGAATCCATCCTGGTTGGAAATGCCGACAACATCGCTGTTGCTGCTAAAGAAGCAGGAGTTGACCTTGCAAATTACGAGGTCATCGATGTGAGGAATGAAGCACAGATGGGTATCACTTCGGTTGAAAAGGTGTCCTCGGGTCAGGCCGATATTTATATGAAAGGCCAGATCCATACAAACAACTTCCTTCGGGGCATGCTCAACAAAGAAGTCGGGCTCCGTAAGGGTAAGAATACCATTTCCCATTGCTATTTCCACTCGGTGGAAGGCTTTGACCGCATATTTTTTATCTGTGACGCTGCTTTCAACATGTATCCGGATCTTGGCCAGAAAGCCGATATCCTTCAGAATACCGTCAATTTTGCCAGGGCCCTCGGTGTTGCCGAACCCAAAGTGGCGGTTCTTGCTGCGGTTGAAGTCGTTAATCCGGATATGCCCTGTACTCTGGAAGCCGCAGCACTTTCTCAGATGAACAGGCGTGGTCAGATCAAGAACTGTATCGTTGATGGCCCCTTTGCACTTGATAACGCCATCAATGAAGAATCTGCGAGGACCAAGGGTATCGATTCCCCAGTGGCAGGGAAAGCGGATGTACTCGTGGTGCCTAATATCGAATCAGGGAACATGCTTGCAAAGGCCATTGTCTATTTCGCAAAGAACGAGACAGCGGGACTGATCCTTGGAGCAGCAGCGCCGGTAGTCCTTACAAGCAGGGCCGATTCGCCGAGAGCCAAGCTCCTTTCAATAGCGGCTGCAGTAGCCCTTTCCGCTTTTGAAAAGAAGTAAAACCTGTTATCAGGTATTTCACCTGAAGGTCATGGAGCGCTTAAGGGTGACAGATCTTTGAAATACTCGGGGCCGCCTTGTTCTTGAGGGGCCCCAATTTTGTATTTTTCTGGAGGTTTGGATATGAAGATCCTTGCTATCAACCCCGGTTCTACCAGTACAAAAGTAGCCCTGTTCGAGGATGATAAGGAATTGTGGAGTGATACCCAGAGATACGACGTGGATGTGCTGAAGGAATTTCACGGGATCATGGGACAGGAGGATTTCCGGTTACAGGAGATCAGAAAGGTCCTTGAGAATAATGGTACGGTCCTCTCGGAAATTGACGCAGTGGTGGGCAGAGGGGGACTCCTCAAACCTATTCCAGGCGGGACCTATGAGGTGAGCGAAGAAATGCTTCACCATCTCAGGACTTGTCACTACGGCTCCCATGCAAGTAACCTCGGTGCCCCCCTGGCTGTGAGCCTGGCAAATGAAGGGGGCTGCGGGAAAGCCTATATCGTTGATCCCGTTGTGGTAGATGAGCTGATCCCCGAGGCAAGGCTCAGCGGAATGCCGGAGATAGAGAGAAGATCCATCTGGCATGCCCTGAACCAGAAGGCAGTAGCGAGAAATGCCGCTAAGGAGCTGGGTAAAAAATACGAAGAAGTGGACATCATAGTGGCTCACATGGGCGGGGGCATTTCGGTGGGAGCCCATCAGAAAGGCAAGACCATTGATGTCAATAACGCTCTTGACGGAGAAGGTCCCTTTTCGCCGGAAAGAGCCGGCTCCCTTCCTGCCGGTGGTCTTACAAGGCTTGCATTCAGCGGGGAATATGACCTTGATGAACTGAAAAAGCGCATGGTAGGCGGAGGGGGCCTGGTGGCCCACCTTGGCACCAATGATCTCAGGGAAGTGCAGAAGATGATGGAGGCAGGGAATGAAAAAGCCAAGCTTGTATTCGAGGCTCTTGCTCTCCAGGTGGCCAAAGAGATAGGTGCCAGGGCCGCTGTCCTGAACGGTCATGTGGATGCCGTTGTCCTTACGGGGGGGCTGGCTTACAGTGACCAGCTTGTGGAACGTATCAGTGAGAGAGTGGCCTATATCGCACCCGTAAAGGTATATCCAGGTGAGGATGAGATGAAAGCCCTTGCAGAGGGAGCCCTCAGGATTATCAAAGGCGAAGAGGAAGCTCACCAGTACAGGGGCTGACCTTTCAGCCCATAAAAATTCCGGATCCCCGGGTCCGTCAGGTGGTGTATCGATCTTGAAGATCTCAGGTTTTTTTGCGCCCATCCCCACGCCATTCAATGACAGGGAAGATATTGATCTGGACCATCTTAGAGAAAACCTTCTCAAGTGGGGGCGATCGTCCCTTTCGGGTATCGTTGTGCTGGGCTCCAACGGCGAGTTCGTTTCCCTTTCATTTGAGGAAAAGGTGCAGATGATACGTTTCTGCAGGGAACATTTCCCTGCAGAAAAGAAGGTAATAGCCGGGACCGGTTGTGAGGGTACCCGTGAAACAATTCGCCTGTCCATTCATCTGGCAGAAGCGGGCGCGGAAGCTGCCCTTGTGGTCAATCCTTCCTATTACAAGTCAAAGATGACCGAAAAAGCCCTGGAAGCCCATTACATGGCTGTGGCAGAGGGATCGCCTATTCCAGTGATGATCTATAATATGCCGGGAAACACCGGCATAAACATGTCTGCAGCCCTTCTGTCCAGGTTATCCCGGCACCCCAATATTGCGGGAGTTAAAGACAGCAGCGGAAATATAGTTCAGATATCCAGTACCATAAAGGACTCTCGAGAGGGCTTTTCAGTTTTTGCCGGTTCAGGAAGCTACCTGCTGCCCACCATGATCATGGGAGGTTCTGGTGCCACCATGGCTGTGGCGGGAATTGTCCCTGATCATTGTGCTGCCATAATGGAAGCCCTGGACAAAGGGGACCTGGCCAAAGCCAGGGAACTCCAGATGGAACTACTGGACCTCAACGCTGCCGTAACTTCAAAATACGGGGTGCCTGGTCTGAAATACGCCCTTGATCTGATAGGATTTTATGGAGGGCCATGCAGAAGGCCCCTGCTCCCTCTTGAGGAAGGCCCTGCTATGGAGATCAGGGAGCTCCTTTTGAGGATAGGGTGCAAGCTTGAAAGATAAAAAGCATAGAACAGGTTATTGCCTTTAAGCAGAGATCTTAAGGAGGAGATATAGGTGATCAGAACACCCAAGTTAGTCATGATCCCCGGGCCTACTCCGGTGACCAGGTCTATACAGGACCAGATGGGAAAGGAAACGGTCGCTTTCGGGGACTCCGGTTTTGTAGGGGACTTCAGCAGTATCCTCGTCGATCTGAAGGAGCTCTGGCATTGCGACGGGGAGGTCTTCGTGGTATCAGGTTCGGGAACCCTTGCCATGGAAATGGCCGTTGCCAACACCACCAGAAAGGGAGACCGGGTGCTAATATGTTCAAACGGTTTCTTTGGCGACCGTTTTATCGATATGTGTGAAAGGAAAGGCCTTGATGTGGATGTCCTTTCTGCGGAATGGGGCAGCAGCATCACCCCTGCTATGGTGGAATCGAGGCTTGCAGCACAAGAATATGATGTAATTACGGTTACTCACGTGGAGACCTCAACGGGAGTTGCGGCACCTGTCGCCGCTATTGGAGAAGTCATAAAGAAACATCCCAGTACCCTTTATATCGTTGATGGAGTGGCGGCCTCAGCTGGAGTGGAAGAATACATGGACTCCATGGGCATAGATATCGTCCTTTCCTGTTCGCAGAAGGCCTTTGGCGTTGCCCCAGGACTGGGCATACTCTGGGCCAGCAGAAAGGCAATGGCCAGAAGGGAAACTCTTGGAAAGATCCCCGAGTCATACATAGACTTCGACAAGTGGCTACCGGTTATGCATGATCCCAGGAAATACTGGGGAACCCCCCCGATCAACCTCATATGGGCATTGAAAGAATCGGTTCGCATTATCAGGGAGGAAGGGATCAGCGAACGTTATGCCAGGCATGCAAGACAGGCAGACATGGTCGATTCAGCCATGGAAGCCATGGGTTTCAGGGTGGCAGCATCTCGGGAATTCCGTGCCCCCACCCTCTCGGTCTATCTTTATCCCGAGGGAAGTGGCGTGGACGATGAACTTTTCCGAAAGGTCCTTGCCGAAGAGGGCGCCCAGACTGCCGGGTGCCTTGGAGTCTTCCGGGGAAAGGGATTCAGGATGGGGCACATGGGTAACATAGACAAGCACACTCTCGTATCTGCCCTGGCTGCTGTGGAAAGAGCATG
>JAFGMB010000085.1 GCA_016927765.1 Synergistales bacterium | reverse complement strand
ATCCTGACAGAGGTGATAGTTTCTATACCCGGAAGTGTCCAGACAGTGACATATCAATTCTGATGATACTCCTTCTATAGGCTGTTCATCTGCAGGATAGATTGGCATTACCAAAAGACTATCAGCCATTGTAAGGACCTCGGAAAATTCCTGGTACATAGCAGCAGTCCTTGTATATCTGTGTGGCTGGAATACTACGACATGTCTCCTAGAGGGAAACATCTGGTTGATCGTGTTCAAAGTGGCAGCAATCTCCCTTGGATGATGTCCATAATCATCGTAAATATCAGCATTCCCAACTTGTCCCATATATTGAAGACGTCTTTTGGCTCCCTTGAAATCATGGAGGGTATCTCTGATGTAGCTGTATGGTATGTTAAGTTTCCTGGCTACAATGGTAGCAGCAAGAGCATTTAGGATATTGTGATCACCGGAAACAGATAGTTTCATATCGGTAACGTGTTTCCCCTTGTGACATACTGAAAAGGTCACCCCACCACCGGATTTATGGATGATGTCATATGCACCCCAATCCCAGGATGTGCCGAATCCGTAACTTTCCACGTTGAAATCAGCTGGAAGAACAGACATTAAGTTATTCAGTCCTGGGTCCTCTCCACATAGAACACAGAGTCCACCGGGTTTAGTTTTCGAAATGAACCGGTTGTAGGCCTGGATAACGGAATCAAGTGTCGGGTAATGATCCACATGATCCCAGTCAGCGTTTGTCACGATCGAAATGTTTGGTTGAAATTCCTCAAAGGACCCGTCGCTTTCGTCAAGTTCGGCCACCATATAAGGTCCATTTCCCAGTTTTGCATTGACACCTATGTCGCATAGTTCCCCGCCTATGGCTACTGTCGGCTTGAGCCCAGCCTGTTCCAGGATCATTGCTATCATGGAAGAAGTAGTTGTTTTACCGTGAGTTCCTGCGATGCCTATCCCGAACTTTCGATTGAAAAGCCAACTCAGAACCTGAGCTCTTTTGGCAACGGTAATTCCTAGTTCTTTTGCCTGTATCAATTCCTCATTATTTTCAGGAATGGCACTGCTATAGATCAGAAGATCCGGAAGATAAGCCTCAAGATGCCCTTTTTCATGACCTATTACGAAATCTATCCCCTTTTGTTTTATCCTGTCTACATACGATGTATACGATACATCGCAACCACTGACTTCATATCCAAGCTCGCTTAGCAGGAGTGCCAATCCGCTCATTCCTGCACCACCTATGCCCATCAAATGGACTTTAGATACCTGATTTGATCCCTTTTCAAGCAAGTCCAATTAAAGACTCTCCCTTCCAACGTAAACAAGCATTTCTTCCCATATGCCCCTACAAATAAGATCCTGTCGCTGATCAATGAGTTCGTAGGTGTCAATTGAACTTCCTTTCCTGAGCATCAGATTTCTGAGTTTTTCTTCAAGAGAGTCCAATGAATTGATACCTTCGATCCATATCTCCCCTTCAAAATCATTCAGGAATGCTTCTGCGTTTAAAAGCTGATGTGATTCTGAAGAACCCATCCAGGGTACGATCACAGAAGGAACATCATATACTCCCAGTTCCGCAAGGGTTGAAGCCCCTGCCCTGGTTATAGCCCCATGAGCCAAAGTATAAATAGGGGCCATATCCCATCTTTTTCCGATAAACCTCACGTTACCCGGCAAAGGATAAAGGGAATCGTCTTCTTCTGCAAGGACCAAAAAGGTCCATGAACTGAAATATTCCCTTTCGGCCAGATACTTTATGTAACTTACAAGATCCCTGCTTCCGAGAGATCCCCCAATAACCACAATGATAGGACCCTCTGGATAAGGAGACCCTATATGTAGTATATTCCAAGCTTCATGGTCTTGCAATCTCTTAAGCTTTCTTACAGGTATCCCCAGATGTCTGAATTTTCCTTTTTCAAGAGGATGACATTCTTTCCAGCCAGAAATAACAGGTTTTCCTTTCCTTGATCCATGCCTTGTGATCTTACCTGCAAAACTGTTCTGTTCATGGAATATGACAGGTACCTTGAACATTTGCGAGATCATCATCGGCACAAAGGAGATATAACCTCCAAACAGAACACAGAGGTCAGGCTTCCACTTTTTAAAAAAGGAACAAACCCTAACAAAAGCCGGTACCATGTCCCTTGACCTTCGAAGGAAACTTGCAAGATCCCTTTTGCCGAAAGGGGAACCTTCTATCTGTAGCACAATAGGTTCTATCCCCAGGGAACTGTATATATCTTTTTCAACATCCCTGTTCCCACAAATAAACCTTATGTCAGCCCCTTGTTCTTTTTCAGAGATCCATTGCCCCAGAGATACTGCTGGAATGATATGTCCTCCCGTACCCCCGGCAACGAATAATATTCTGGATATCATCTTGACATCTCCAGATCCCATACCACCCGCACCATTAGTCCTACCCTTAACCAAGTCGCAACAAGAGAGCTTCCGCCATAGCTTAGAAATGGAAGGGGCATGCCAGTCAGGGGGAGAAGTTTTGTCACACCTGCCACATTGATGAAAAAGGGAAGAAGTACAGATATGCACATCCCCCAAAGGATCAGTCGGTCAAAACCGCTATTTGATTTTAGATAGGATTTAAAGATCCTCCCGGTCCATAAACCGAAGAGCACCAGTATGGAAAAAGTACCTACCAGGCCGAACTCCTCGCCGATGGAAGCGAAAATGAAATCAGTGTGGGCGGCAGGCAGGTAACTAAGTTTCTGAAGCCCCTTACCTATTCCCACTCCCATTACTCCTCCATTGGCAAATGCTATCAGTCCCTGAATGACCTGAAATCCTGAATCAAGAGGTTCTTTCCATGGGTTGATGAAAGCGGTATACCTTCTCAATCTGTAACTTTCCTGGAATATACAATATAAAAATGGCGGCAGTAAAACAGTTCCTGAGATAAGAGGATAGAACCACCCATGGGCCTCAACATATAGGCCCATGGAGATCAGGAAGAGCAGGATGGTACCCCCCATATCAGGTTGTAGTACCAGGGGCAATAAAGATATCATTGTTACAAGGATAGTTTGGACAAAAGCCGCCTTTCTGCTGATATCCTCTCTGGAGAGAAGCTTGGAAAGGTGGATAACAAGTGCAAAAGACAGCAGTTCAATGGGCTGGAATCGCAACGGGCCAACCCTTATCCATCGTCTGGCCCCTCCAGCTTCTATTCCGAGAAGATCAAAAAGAGTGGCAAAAGTCAGGATAAGCGCGATCAACCATATGATACCGCTTATCCTTTTCCAGAAACTGATAGGTATGACAGAGGCGATCAACATGCCTGCAAGCCCGAAGATAAGCCACATGCCCTGTCTGTAAGCAAGAGCATAGATGGATCCATCCCCTCCCAGAGAAAGCCTGCTTGAAATCGACACTATGCATAAAAGACCAAAAAGACTTAAGGAGAGCGGTATCAACCAGATAGACGGCGCCGCTTTCAATATTGTCGGCCTGGTATCGGATATCTTATTCAGCTGAGTGATCTTTGACCCCCCCTGAAAGCTCTTTTACAAGTTCCTGAAAATGTTCTCCTCTTTTCTTGTAGCTTGAATACATATCCCAACTCGTGCAGGCGGGAGAAAGAAGGACTGTCATCCCGGGATCAGCGAGCTTAGCAGATAGATGTACCGCTTCATCCATGCTCGATACCTTGTAGTAAGCTGAAAATCCAGACTCTTCCAAAGATCTGGCAATAGCATCACTTTCTTCTCCCAGCAAGATCGCGATCTGCGTACTTTTCTTCACCTCTTCAGCTAATGGCCTGTAATCTTCTCCTTTTCCCCTACCTCCTAGTATTACTATCTTTCTTCCCTTGATGGATGAAAGGGCAGTCTTGCTGGCCGCCACATTTGTGCCTTTCGAGTCATCCACGTAGGTCACACCGCCCATTTCACCGACAAATTCACAGCGATGAGGAGGGGGAATAAATTTTGCCATTACCGAAGCAGGGTCATTGATCCTTACCCCCATCAGTTCAACAGAAGCTAAAGCCATGGCTACATTCTCCAGGTTATGATCACCGATAAGAGGAACTTCATCAAATGCGATCAGATTGCGGGTATTCCCTTCCAGTTCCATGTTTGCATGGAGACTGGTCATATCCATGGTTATTTCCGAAGTAAACTGATGTTGCCCATCAGGGCTCCATCTCAAGGGCATGACCTTCTCCATATTTTCAATCTGTAGAAGTGGAATGTCCCTTTCCTGGATTACTGCCCAGCTTTCCCTTTTTCTGAGCTGGCATATTCTGGATTTTGCAGAGATATAATTGGAATAAGTTCCATGCCAGTCGATATGATCAGGAGCAAGATTGGTTATTACAGCAAGATCAGGTTTCAGCAGATTTGTCCAGTAAAGCTGAAAACTGCTTAACTCTATGACAATATAATCAAGGTCCATTCCAGCATAACAAGAGATGGGAT
>JAFGMB010000084.1 GCA_016927765.1 Synergistales bacterium | reverse complement strand
GTCGGCCAGAGTTTTAGCGGATATGAAGCGTTCCTTTTTTGTGGTGCTGGTTTTATCAAAATATCACGGGGAGGTAGATATTCGGGGATATAGAGAAGGAAAGTCGAATCCAATAAATCATCAAAAAGGGGGAAGTAACGATGGAAATCGAAGGAACTTATGGAATTCTTTCTATGTTGCCTGTAGTGCTTGCTCTTGTCCTTGCTTTCTGGACAAAAGACGCTGTTTTTTCCTTAATTATAGGATGCCTGGTGGGAGTCTTAATTGCAGGTTTTGATCCGGCCACTGGTTTAAAGAATCTCTTTTTAGCCGCTTTGGGTAACGGGGACTTTATCTGGGTCATGATGATCGAGATCGCTGTGGGAATAATGATAGCCTTTTACCTGAGAGCCGGAGTGATATCAGCGTTTACGGATTTTGCTTCGACAAAGATCAGGACACGGAGAATGGCTTCGGGCTTCGGTTGGCTTCTGGGCATCTTTGTCTTCTTCAGCGATTATTTCAGTCCTCTTTTCAGTGGTCCTATTGCAAGGCCCATGACCGATAAATACAAAGTATCAAGGGAAATGCTTGCCTACGAGCTGGATTCCGGAAGCGCCCCAGTGTGTACCCTGATACCATTGAGTGGCTGGGCAGTATACATTGCCGGTCTTCTGGTAGGATATGGCCCAATTACGGGTGTCGATGAGGGTATGAGTTTGTTTATCAAGGCCATTCCCTTCAATTTCTATGGGTGGTTTGCAGTTGTCCTTTGCGGACTTATCGCGTTCCAGGTCATACCCAACTTTGGACCTATGAGAAAGGCTGAATTGAGGGCAAAGAATGAGGGTAAAGTCCTTCGGGACGGAGCGACTCCCCTTACCGGCGAAGAAATGGATCAAATTCAGCCGCTGAAGAATAAAAGAACGAATCTCTTCGTGTACCTGGTCGTTCCTGTGCTGATAGTCGTCAGCATTGCTGTGGGTACTTTCCTTATCCTCCATAGCACGAAAATCCTCGAAGCCTTCTTTGCAGCTGTTATCTACCAGGCAGTAGCCATGTCTTTCGGGAAATACTTTACCAGCGTCAAGGATGGAATGGACGTGGCCATCAAGGGTATCAAGGCCGTCCTTCCTGCCATTCTGATCCTTGCCCTGGCATATTGTATCAATACCATCTCCAAGGGCCTTGGCGCCCAGCAGTACATCATTTCAGTTACGGAAACATGGATGACCTCGGGAATGCTTCCTCTTATCACCTTTGTCACAGGTGCATGCATTTCCTTCTTCACTGGAACTTCCTGGGGAACCTATGCCATAGTGACTCCCTTTGTCATGCCCATAGCCTTCGGTCTTTCCGGTGGGGTAGTTAATTCTCTCGTATTGGCCACAGTTGGGGCTATCGTTGGTGGAGGTCTTTTTGGGGATCACTGTTCCCCCGTATCGGATACCACCTGTCTTTCTTCCTTTGGTGCGGCTTCCGACCATATGGACCACGTGGCGACCCAGCTTCCCTACGCTGCGTTATCAGGTGTTTTAGCCGCAGCACTGTTCATTATCATTGGAGTTATGGGAGTGTAAGGCAGATTCACTTTTCTATGAACTTCATACCTTGTAGATTAGGAAGTGAATACCCTGGGTCAGCTGCAAACTGATCCGGGGTTTTTTCTTCTTGACTTTATATTGAGCAGGGGATTGAATAGACAGGTTCAGGAATCCATTGGGGAAGATATCGGTGTATCCATGAAAACATACCGCCTTCTGATCTTTAAATTCTTTACAGCCAATTTTGCCATAATGAGTCTGAGCAATGTTTATTATCTCCTGGCCCCATATCTGAAGATGTACGGTATTGTCGATCCCGGAGTGATAGGGTGGATCCTCGGGTCGTATTACGCGGCTTCCACCTTTTCAAGGCCCCTGGTAGTGAGGCTGGTTGAAAAATACGGTATCTACGCCACCATGGTGGGTGCTGCGTGTGTTAATCTGATCAGTAGTGCAGGGGTGGCCCTGGCAGGTCCTTCCATTCCCCTTGTACTTTTCTGGCGGATCTTTACCGGTATCGCTTCCAGCCTTTTCCTTGTCAGTATTACCACTTACCAGGTCATTTCAGTCCCCGACGAGATACGTGGGTCTTCCTTTGCCATCGTGTCTGCAGGATGTATTGCGCCATTGGTTACGGCTGTACCTCTTGCAGACTGGCTTTTACATCACGGACACCCCATTGCCTATATCTGGCTCGGTCCTGTAGTATCACTTCTCTCTCTGTTCCTTGTGATCTCTTTTCAAAAGGATGTTGATCTCGGCAGTAAGAAACAACAGGATTGGGGAAGTTATTCCGAAGTTTTCAGACTGGCTTCGGTACGAGCCCTGTTCATTTCCATACTCTTCTTTTCCTTCACAGATGCATGTATCCTTTCGCTGGCCGGGCTTGCCATGGAAAAGGGTTTGGTGGCTTCATCCTTTATCTCTGCGAATGCCGCCCTTTCTGTTTTCATAAGGCTTTTTCTTTTCAGGCATCTTGACAGGTTGCCCAGAATGAAAATGGCTGCATCAATGATAAGCATTACTTCAGTTGCGCTTTTCCTATGCACCTTCGCGGGAAATAACCTGATTTTTATGATCTGCGGCATCCTCTTCGGACTTGGTATGGGCTACGGTTTTCCCATGCACCTTGCCCTGGCGGGTGATGTAGCTCCACCTAATCTCAGGCCCAAGGTCACATCCCTGGTCTGGTTTATTATGGCCCTTTCCTTCTTCTTCTGTCCCCTGATCATCGGATACCTTTCCGCTCTTTTTGATTACCAGGCCTCTTTCAGGCTTATCTCTGGCCTTATCTTTCTGGCTGCGCCATTTATTCACATAT
Source organism: Synergistales bacterium (assembly GCA_016927765.1). Taxonomy (GTDB): domain Bacteria; phylum Synergistota; class Synergistia; order Synergistales; family JAFGMB01; genus JAFGMB01. The sequence goes on along the minus strand of JAFGMB010000084.1, from coordinate 4,295 downwards.
ATCTGTGGAAACCTGTGAGTATGGTCTGCACGGGAGATGAAGGATAAACGACGAGGAAAGGCGCTGAATGTTCCGTTTCCGTTGAAATTTCTCAAGGATCTGGCAGATATTTCAGATTTGATTAACAGCCATTCTTTTTTGATAATCCCAGAATTTAGAGTTACCATATTAAAGCGATGTTGAAAAGGAACAATCTCTTCAAAAGAAAGACTTTTTACTTTGTCCCTTTTGTGGAAAGAAGGTCTTTCATGAACTGGCATATTAGAAAATTCCACCTTATCTCTCCTTTCTACCAGCTGTTTTTCAAATTCCAGACCCTCTATTATTCAAAACTTATCAACGCGCATTTTAACACGTTGACCACCGGGGGATATTTGCGAATTCTTGACCTGGGAACCGGCACAGGTGCCTTTGGCTGGAGTTTCCAGAAAGCCGGACATCATGTCATGGCAGCGGATGCTGCCCCGGGAATGGTGAAACTATGCAGGAAGAACGGTCTTGATTGCGTGGAATTCGATATCCTGGAAGGTATCCCCTTTAAAGATAACAGCTTTGCAGTGGTTACAGGAGCTTATATTGCCCATGGCATGTCCAGACCAGAGAGGGAGATATTGTACAAGGAAGCTTCAAGGGTGGCTGATAAGTATGTCCTTTTTCATGATTTCAGCAACAGATATAATTTCGTGATCTCGGTTATTGAAAGGGTTGAGGGAAGTCATTACAGGGAATTCATTCGATCTGTGCCCCGGGAAATGGAGAAATACTTTCAAAAGTTGGATGTAGTACCCGTAGATCCTTGGCATAACTGGTATATAGGCCAACCATAAAAAAATGATCTCAGTATGAATTCCATCAATAAGCCCGTTCCCATATCAATGGAACGGGCTTATTGATGGTGAACCAAAAGGAATATTCTATTTTTTATGTTTTCACACTTTTTCTGAACGAGCCCGTTTTATCAATTTCAATATCTCAAAGGTTCCCAGGAAGACCATCAGGATGGAGAGAAGAACGGAGCCCAGGAGGATCCGGTTGTCGAAGAAATTATGATTGAAGATGGAATCCAGTTCATGGCGCCTGGAAAGGATATTGACGAACTGGCAATAGGCTATGGTCATGTATGTAAGGGTAGTAGCCCTGGCGAAATTCAATGTTCCCATGGCATCTGTTGAAAGGGATACACCTGTACGAGACATGAAAAGGGCAAAATTGGCGAAGGCAAGGATCCCTATAAGGCTTCCCAGAAAGAATACCTCAAGGGAACTGGAGAGGTTCATTATGTGAGCACCGAGGTCTCTCGGCGGTTCCTGCATGATCCCTTCCGTAGGTGGATCAAAGGTCAGGAAAGTGAGGGGCATCACCTCAGCCAGAAGGTCAATGGCCAGTATCTGGATAGCGAGGATGGGGATGGCCCAGTTCCAGAGAGCCACTCCCACGAGCCCAAGGAGAACTACCACAAGCTCCGCCACGTTAGTGGTCATGGAGGCAATAACCGTCTTTTTGAGGTTGTTGTAGATGGTCCGGCCTTCCCTGACCGCTTCCACCAGGGTAGGAAAGCTATCATCCAGGAGGATAAGTTCAGCGGCTTCCTTCGCAACATCTGTTCCCGTCTGCCCCATGGCCACTCCTATGGCCGCCCTTTTCAGGGCCGGGGCATCGTTGACCCCGTCACCCGTAACTGCGACCACCTCTCCCTGGGCCTGGAGCAGTTTGACTATCCTTAATTTATCCTCCGGTGCCACCCTGGAGAAAATGACGGAATCCGTGGCGATAAGTATCCGGGTAAGCTCCTGGTCGTTCATTTTCTCCATCTGTGCACCCGTATATACTGGAGGTTCCCCTTCTTCTGACAGGCCTATCTGTTTACCTACTGCCTGGGCTGTAATGGCGTGATCACCTGTCATTATGATTATCCTTATATGGGCATCATGACAGCTTGCAACCGCTTCCCTGACCCCTTCCTTGGGAGGGTCGATCATACATACAAGTCCCAGGAACACTACATCTTTTTCCGCTTCTTCAAGGGTGTAGTCCCTGCCGTTGGGCTCGAGTGGACGGAAGGCGATGGCCAGGACCCTGAGGGCCTTTTTTGAATACCCTTCGTTCAGTTTGCGGATCCTGGTCTTGTCCTCTTGGGTGATGGGAACTATCTTCCCATCACGGTAAATGGACTTGCTTATGGCCAGGACGCTGTCAGTTGCTCCTTTCAGGGCAAGCTCCTGTCGGTCTCCAAACTGTCTCACGGAGCTCATAAGTTTTCTTTCGGAGTCAAAGGGGAATTCCTGTAATTCCGGAGTTTCTTCATCTTCCCGGGGGCTCCTGGTGCCCAGTTTGGTGGAAAGTGTAACCAGGGCAGCTTCGGTGGGATCGCCGATGGGATACCATCCGGGATGGTCCTCGTCTGCAGGATGGATCTCGGCATTGGATGCCATGGTAGCGGCATCCATCATTATTTCGATCTCGTCGATCTCTTCCTGGGTCAGGGCCTTTCCATTTTCATCCAGGATATCTCCTTCAGGGGCATAACCTATTCCGATTACTTCGTATTCCTTTCCATTGAACCAGATCTGTGTTACCGTCATTTCATTTTTCGTTAGGGTCCCTGTTTTATCGGTGCAGATAACCGTGGTGGATCCGAGGGTCTCAACGGAGGGAAGGTTTTTTACCACCGCTTTCCTGTCGGCCAGTCTCTTGCTGGTTGTTGAAAGGGCTACTGTAACCTGGGCGGGCAGTGCCTGGGGTACTGAAGCTACAGCGACCCCAAGGGCATAGACCATGCTCATGTAGAAGCTGAATCCCTGCCAGAGGGCTATTCCAAAAAGGGCAGTGCTTATGACAATAACAATGCCGGTTAGCCATTTAGCCAGTACCCCTAGTTCCTGCTGGAGAGGAGACTGGACGGCGGATGTTTCCGAGGTCATGCTTGCTATTTTGCCCATTTCCGTGTTCATGCCCGTTTCAACTACAAGACCCAGGGCAGTTCCGGTGGCAGCCGTGGTTCCCATGTAAGCCATGTTCTCCCTGTCGGCAAGCACACATTCTTCCTGGATCATCCTGCTCGTCTTCTCCTGGGAAGTGGATTCCCCTGTCAGTGAAAATTCGTTGGTCCGGAAATTGAAGGCCTCGAGTATCCTTGTATCTGCAGGTATCTTGTCACCTGCCTCGATCATCACTATATCTCCGGGGACAAGCAGGTGCTGGGGCATTTCACTGAGTTCTCCATTCACCCGCACCTTGGCTGGCGACCTGATTAGCTCCTGCAGGCTTTCAAGGATCTTACCGGCCTTGTACTCCTGGATAAAGCCTATCACTGCATTGATAAAGACTATGATGAACATCACCGTTGCATCTCTGTAGCTGCCGATGGCATATGAAATAATACCTGCGGCAATAAGGACCAGGACAAGGAGGTCCCTGAACTGCCTCAGGAAGATGAGCCACTTGGGGACGGTTATGTCCGAAGTGATCTGGTTGGGGCCGTAGGTCTTGCGTCTTTTATCCGCCTCATCACGGGGCAGGCCTTTCTCGGAAGAATCCAGCAGATCCAGGGCATCTTTTGCATGTATCCTGTAGTATTCCCGTTTGTCCATCCTTCATCAATCCCCTTGAGAACATAATGTTATTCATTATAGTACAGTGATGCAGTTTTTACATTCCAAGCCTTGTTAAAGAAATATTTCAGAAACAAGTAGATGGGGTCAGGTCTTGAATTATAGCATTTCCAGGTGTATTCTTTTGTTATGAGTAGACCTCTGAGGATCGAATATGAAGAAGCACTTTATCATATCACCAGCCGGGGTAACGCTAGGCAGGATATCTTTATTGATGACGGTGACAGAAGGTACTTTCTGGACATTCTGTCCAAAACCATAAGCATAACGGGATGGTTTTGTCATGCTTACTGCCTGATGTCCAATCATTACCATCTTCTGATCGAAACTCCAGAGGCAAATCTATCAAGAGGGATGAGACATTTGAATGGTGTTTACACTCAGACCTTTAACGTTAAACACGGTCGGGTGGGACATCTTTTCCAGGGAAGATTCAAGTCTATCTTAGTGGAAAAAGATCTATACCTGATGGAACTATGCAGGTACATCGTGCTTAACCCTGTAAGAGCTGGGATGGTAGAACATCCTGAACAGTGGAAGTGGAGCAGTTACAGGGCTACAGCCGGATTGGAGAAGATGCCGGAATGGCTCCATACGGATTGGATCCTGGGCTGCTTTGATAAACATCAAGAAAGAGCGAAAAATGCCTACTCCCAGTTCGTTCTTGATGGGCTCAGATGGGAT
>JAFGMB010000083.1 GCA_016927765.1 Synergistales bacterium | reverse complement strand
CAGATCTTTCGAAATCCAGACCGTGGATTCACCAAGGCTGGGATCATTATAGGCAATATGAAAAATATCACACTCATAACCTTCAATCGTTTCGGTCCCCTTCCTGGTAACTCTACCTTCCCGGGAAAACTTCGCTTCCAAATCTTCCTTTTCGTCAAGGGTAACCTGAGAATTGGTCACCTCCGTGTAAATCTTCTGTCCAGGAAGGAGCACGTACATGAGATCGGCTCCGGCCTCGGTTATGGACACCTGTTTTCCGACAGGCGTTTCCAGTTCCCGCCTCAGGGAATTGTCTTTAAAGAAAACCCTCCCTGCCATTTCACCCCCGGCAGCACTCTGGATATTCATATCAGCACTGAACGTGGTTATGACATAATTGACCTCATACAATACTTACCTGAAGAGACAAAATGTTTATTTTTACAGACTAAACAAGTAAATGAGCATTTAGAACTATTTTAGACGTCGATACTTGACAATGCAAAATTGTAATATTAGACTCTTTAATAGATGAATTAAAGTAATAGTTAAGGAACAGTAAGAAAAGGCAATATGTTATTACGTGGATTAGTATGGAGAAAGAAAACCAGCCAAGGCAATTGATATTCTGCCCGAGAGCAATTAGTCTTTATCCAGCATTTCCATCTTGATTCACCAATTAAAGCCCTGGGGGTAATCCTCAGGGCTTTTTTGTAATTCCGAGAAAATGATTAACATTTTTCACTGACCAGGGAGATGAAGATGTTACCGCCATACCAGCCAAATTAAAAGATGGAAAGTTTCCCTGCAACACAAAAACTGAATATGGATCGAACGTGAGCAGTGGTTTGGGATTTGTTTCTGAAGTGGTTTTATTGATCTCCACGCTTACCACGTTGTTAGAACAGGTTAATCCAATTAATTAACTCAACCTTTCATAGTACGTCCCACTGGCATTAGACGTCTTATCCCCCCACCCTCTTCCCTTTTCCTGAAGTGTTTTCGCTCGAATGCTGCTCCACTTATAAGAATCTCCTGCTGGTAAAAATATTGATGTCCAGGAGAGCAGGTGGTTTGTGGGCTTTTAGAAGAACTGTCCCCATTCCAGGAAAGGAGGGAAGAACAATGGCAACATTGAGGGGGCCTTAATATTCCTGAAATTCTAGACTAAGGTATAAATCGGGGATTGTTAAAATTCAAAACCTTAAGGGAAAGTGACCCGACAGATAACAAAGGCTGGTTACTTTCCACAAGGGCAAAACCGCCGAAAGACGGCGACGCAAAGCCTTCGGATCCCCAGGGGATGAGGATGGCCGGGCTGCCTTAAGGGAGAAAATTCTCTTAGGGGGAGGTTTAAGAAATGAAAAAGTTTGTGTTCCTGTTTCTGATAGCGGCCTTTATGGCCGTAATGGCTGGAGGGGCATTGGGAGAGGAACTGGTAAATTGTGTTCCTATATGCCCTCCAATATGCGAGGGAGATTCTACTTTAGACATATATTACGAGATCTACGGGCTCCATTGTATTGATATCGAAACCGATTTTGTCGAACTTTGCGGATGGGTTCCCTGCCCTGGTGCGCCGGCAATGGTGAGTGATTGTGCGAATTTCGATTTCAGCGTTAAAAACACAGGCTGTACCGGACATGTATATGCATGGCTGGATTCGTACATTCCTGGTGCCAACGTGTATGTGTCTCTGGATGGTTGCCCTGACACCACAGGTGAAGGGGTAGAAGTGGGAGAAGGTGCAGCTGTCGAGATAGATACCCTTGGATTCCCTGAGTGTGTTGACGGTATGGGTGGGGTAAAAATGAAAGTCTTCTCCGTGGCTGAATGTGGTTGCGGAATGACAACACTATACTTCAAGATCCTGGCAGATCAGCCGGTCTGTCCGTAGATATCTGATACTCTAAGAATTGCACAACCTTATATTTGGGGGCAGCAGGTACTGCTGCCCCATAAATGGATTGATTAATGGTGATGATCATGAAAAATAACTCAATTGCGTTTGTTTTTGTATCCCTTTTCCTGCTCTTAACGATCTTCCCTTCGTTAGGGATCAATGCTGCTGAGATAGAACTCAACGGAGAATGTTTTTTTGTTCCCTCAGAAGAACTACTCCAAAGCTTTCAGTCGATCCTTTTTTCACCTCCCGGCGCTGCTTCTGTGTCCATTTTCGGTACCCGGCAGAGATGGAAAATTATGGCAAAAGCAATAGATCGATCCTTAGTGGCTGGAAATATCCAATTATGGGTCAGAAGAACAAATGACGGGATTGGTCCTGGAGAGATCACAGGAGGCACCTTTTATGTCCCCCTGGAAGCCCAGGAAAAAGCGATCTTTCGAGGGATCGGGGACATTTCACATATACCTCTGCAGTTCAAATTGACCGGGATCACTCCCGAAACACCAGAAAACGCTTTTCAATCTGAAATATTTTTCAAGGTGGTCGATATGCCATGAAAATCAGAAGTAAACTGTCGATACTCGGGCTTTTCTCTTTTCTTGCCCTGATAACAATGGGACAAGCCATTTACGCAGTGGAAGTAATAGGGGAACTTACAAGGATCATCTCTATTGTCCCGGGAGGCGAGCATGAAGGCAAAATTGTCATAAAAAACAATTCGGACCTTCCTGAAGATATCAGGATAACCCAGTCAGATTACATGTTCTCTGCTGAGGGTGGTGGGGTTTTCGGCAAACCCGGCTCTGAATCAAGGTCTAATGCCCTGTGGATAGCTGTCACACCAGACCATGTTACCTTGTCGCCCCAAGAGAAAACATCAATCGCGTTCAGGATAAAAGTACCTTCGAAAAACACTCTGAAGGGTACCTATTGGAGCCTTATCAATGTGGACCCCATTCCCGAGGGCACTCTTGAGCCTTTTAGAAAGGAGACAACGGATCAGCTCAGGATCGGGCTCCACACTGTTATAGGCTATGGGGTCCAGATCATAACTAATGTGGGTGATATCTCTGGAGGAAGTCTGCAATTCAGCAACCCTGAGTTGATCCTGAAAGATCCGGATTACATCTTTATGTTGAATGTGGGGTGTACCGGTGATTCTATGCTAATTCCAGATACCTGGATGGACCTCTATGATTCAAAGGGGGGTCATGTCAAGAAAGTTACCGGGGGAGCTTTCTTTGTTTATCCGGGATGTTCCAGAACGCTTAAATTACCCTTGGGGAAACTGGAAAAAGGCCTGTATAAGGCTTTGCTTATCGCCGATTGTGGAAACGACCAGGTCTTTGGTGGTCAATATGAGCTGGAAATCAGGTAATCCATTTGCTAAAAGAATTCATAATATCCTTATCTTTTTACTGTTGACATCTTTCTTTGTGAACATGCTCAGTCCTTCTGCTTACACCAAGGGCAATGGTGTCCAGGTTCTTACAGGTGGCCCACGTTTTATGGAAACCCTTCCGGGCCGGACTGTTACAATTGCCTTTCTTGTCTCAAATGAAACCCGGGATTCTCTTGAACTGGTGGAGAAACTGGAAATGCCGGCAGAGTGGCAGAAGATAATACCCTTGTCTTCCTTTCGGCTGCCTCCAGGGGGAGAAACTACAAGGATACTTGCTTTCCATGTCCCTCCTTCAACTCCTGCAGGGGAACACGAAATTACCTATATGGTCCGCGACAGGGACAGATATGCTATCCAGGATGGTGAAACCATAAAGATAAAAGTCCTCCCTGTGGAAGATGTTTCAGTGTTTCTGGAAGATAAACCCTTTCAAGTGATCGCGGGAAATCCCTACGAGGTAAGGGTCAGGCTCATCAACGGCGGGAATTCTGACGAAACCTTTCAAATAAAAGTCCAAAGCGTAAAAGATCTTCCCCTGGACTACTCCCCTTCAGAGATTTCATTGAAATCCGGAGAAAGTGAGCGTATCACCATCAATGTAGACACTCCTGTTGATATGGAAACAACCAGGGATTATCTCAAGGTGGAGGTTTATTCAAGGAAGGATCCCCATAAAAGAATGGATCAATTGTCCATAGGAGTTGACATCATTGGACAGATAGCTTCCAGGAGTGAACCCTATCACTTCATACCAACAACCCTTTCTATCTTTACCGGCGGAGATAGCGGAGACGATGGAGATGTCGATTTTTACCTCCAATGGAGGGGTTACGGGAGTATCGATGAAGAGGGGACCAGGTTAGTGGATTTTTTATTCCGGTTTCCTGATACAGATGGAGGGGGTTTCTTTTCGGAGCGGGATGAATATTACCTGAATTATTACCAGCCGGATCTGGACATCTTTCTGGGCGACCAGGGGTATGACCTTTCTGGTCTCACGGCTAACTACACCTATGGCCGTGGATACGGGATCAATTATCGACCCGGTGCCGGTGATTTCGAAATAGGGGCATATTACGTGGAGGATCGGGATGAACCGGCGGAGAAAGAAAAGGGGTTTCACACCAGTTATCGGGTAAACGAAGACCTCGATCTTCGTCTTAACTACCTTGACAAAAGAGAGTTGGAAAATTCAAGGCATGTCAAGGATGAGATATGGAGCCTTGAAGCTGATTATTTCCACGCTAGATACGGTCAGCTCCTGGTGGAATATGGGATATCCGATTCCACAAGACCTGACTCGGAGGAAGATAGTGCATATCTGATCGAATATAACAGTACGATCTTTGATAATGTCTCTCTATATGCCAACCGTATCCATGCAGGTATAGATTATGAAGGTTACTATAACGGCTACGATTACACCTCAGCCTATGTTGGATTTCCCCTCTCCTCGAGGTTGAGGATGAGCCTTTCATACGTTGATTACCAGGATCTTGTAGACCCCGATGAAACAAGAACCCGTTTTAACTCTGACCGAACCTTGGAGGCCGCCCTGGACTACACTTTCGACAACGGCTGGTATGCAAATCTGGGATATGAAAACTTCAAAAGGGTAGATCAACTGGAACCCAGAGACGATGACTACACGGTGAATTCGGTTTGGCTTCGGATCGGGCGATCAATGGCCATATGGAGCTACATGGTCGAGATCCGGAGGGGCGAAAAGAAGGATCATCTGGCAGATGAAAGCACAACAGGTTGGAATTACAGGGTCTTCGTTACCCACAGGCCTTCGGCCAGCCTCTTGTTGAGTTTATTTGCTGATTTTGGGGACGACAGTATTGAGGATGTAAGGGGACTGAGAACTACCAGCAGACTGGGTTTTTCAGCTTACTGGCAGATCCGCGAGAACTGGCTTATTAACTTCTGGTACAGCAAATCCCGGTTCGACTCCGACAGGTATGATGAGGAGGATGAGTATGAGATCCAATCATTTTACACCTTCGACAACGGGCATTCCCTTGAACTTGCTTTACGCCATGAAATACGGGAAGACGATGAAGATGAAACAGAATTCCGATTGACCTACAACATACCCATAAAGATCAAAACCGAAAAGAAAAAGGATCTCGGCAGTATCGAGGGCCGGATCTATGATGCACAGATTGAAGGAAATCCAGGTATAGAAAATATCATTGTGAAATGTCAGGGAAGGACAACTTTGACAGACTCCGACGGAGCCTTCATCCTATCTCCTCTTCTTCCCGGAGAACATGTTCTTGAAATCGACCGTCATTCAATTGGCTGGAACCGGGTGCCAGTTATGCAGTATCCCGGTGTATATGAGATCAAAGGAATGGGAGAAACTACACACATGGAAATAGGAATAGCTGACAAATGTACTCTCCATGGAAAAGTGGTGGCTGTAGCTAAACAACGGACTGGAATAGTACCGACTGGAAGTGAACAGGAAGAGGCTCTTTCCCTTGTGGGCAGCGGGAAAGCTGAGGAGTTCTCCTATTCAGGGGCACTCCCAAATATTCTCGTGGAAGTAAGAACAGGAAACCATGCTATGCGCAAGTTTACCGATGATGATGGGGAGTTCAGGTTCGAGAACCTTTATCCTGCGGATTGGGTTCTTACAGTTTATGAAAATAGTCTTCCCCCTCAGACCTACGTTGAAAACGCCCAGGAGTTTTTAGTCCTGGAACCGGGTCAGGAAATTACGTTAACAAAGAAAGTGCTTCCCAAGGTTAGGAGTATCAAGATGCTAGTAAAGGAAGAAAAAATAACCAGCAAAAAAGCCAGTGGAAAGGACTGAAGATAGAATGTGCTGGTTAACTTCTTTCAGGAGGTTATGGCAATGATAAACCTAAAAAAAGCATTATTGATCTGTATCTGTTTTTTTGCCTGGATATTGCCTGCCTGGGCAAATGATACACAAAGCATCACATTAATTCTGGATATTCCCCAGATCAATTGGATAAAAATTAAAGATCCGGGTTTATCGATAAATTCCATTATCGGTTTCCCCACAGAAGGAGATGAGTTCTCCTATAAGGTTACAGCTACAGGGATTCGCCCGAGGGTAATTACCGCTCGCCTGGGAAGTCCTTTATCTCGAGGATGCAGAATAATACTGGAGATGGCCCCACTTGGAGTTGGAGAATCAACGGGACCGGTCGTTCTTACTCCACAGGAAAAAGTGGTACTGAAAAATATATGGGGGATCTTCGATCGGAAAGGCACCGGGAAGATAAAAATGGAGACCGATATGGATGCCCTTGAACGGACAGGAGGAATAGAGATCATCTTTACAGTCAAAGAAGGGATATAGCACACAAAGTGCTATAACAACAAAGGGGTCAGATGCTGTATTAGAAGTCAAGCATTCCCCGATTCTGGTCTACAGTACATCTCCTGGTTTCTATATACTGCATGTGCAATGATAAGTAGTTTTCTCGCTGCTGCTATGCGCGCAGCCTTGTCAGGTTTTTCTCTCGCCTTGAGTTTCTGATAGATCGTTCCTACTGATGGATTACACCTTGCCGCTGAAAGAGAACAATGGGGGTCAGGTCTTGTTTTTTGCACTATTATTGAAGAATCTTATATTTTGTCACTATCCTGCTGACTGTGGAATAATGAAGTCCAAAATATGAT
>JAFGMB010000082.1 GCA_016927765.1 Synergistales bacterium | reverse complement strand
CTTCCAGATGCCTTGAATGCGGCTGTCCCGATGTTTTCGAATGCAAGCTGAGAAAATACGCCACAGATTACGAGGTGGATCCATCCAGGCTTGCCGGTGAGCATATTGATAAATTTGAAGAAGCAAATGAGTATTATGTCCGCAACATGGACAAGTGCATCCTCTGCGGGAGATGTGTTCGGGCATGCGATGAGATAGCTGGATTCCATGCCATAGATTTTGCCAGAAGAGGCTTTGAATCTGTAATGGTACCCCAGTTCTTCAAGCCCATAGAATCTTCCGACTGCACTTTCTGTGGAATGTGTACCCAGGTCTGCCCTGTGGGTGCTCTGCTCGAGAAAAGGGCTATCAGATGGCCTCACAGCGAAGAACCTGAAGTGGTAAAAACCACATGCAACAAATGCCCCCTGGGATGCGAACTTGATCTCAACCTCGAACGCTCCAGGCATAGGATCACCAGGGTCACCACGGACCTGGACAACCCTGCCTCTCCAACCCATGGGCATTGCTGTGTTAAAGGGCGTTATGAATTCAACGACGTCTGGGAAGACAGACTGTTGGCCCCTACCATTAAAGGTGAGGAAGTATCTTGGTCGGAAGCACTCGATACCCTGGCAGGGATAATGAAGGAAGCAGACCCTGCAAAGACAGCCTTTCTTTCCTCCGCTTCGCTGACCAACGAGGAATACAGGGCTCTTGGATCCTTCCTGAAAGGTTCAGGAGTTGAACCGTCCTTCGCCGCTACCGACATTGATTCCTTCGCCCCTGGACTGGGCGTTCTCAAGGGGGAATTGGGTGTATCCAGGGGTACTGCGTCATATGACGCAGTACATAATTCCGACTGTTTCCTTCTTGTAGGGACCAACACGGATGAAGAACAACCTGTTTTCTCGTCATGGATAAGACGGGCCATGAGAAAGAACGGTGCTTCCCTTGTATATGTGGGTGAAGATGCGGGTATGCTCGAAAAAGGGAAATCCTGGGTCTTCCCCGCGAAAAAGGGGTCTGAAAAGGAAATCCTTAAAGGACTTCAGGCAGCTATCCTGACAAAGGAAAATATGGATATCCCCGATGAACTGGCTTCCTATGTTCCCGACAGGGTAACCGGATCGACAGGTGTCAGCAGGGAACTCTACCTGGAAGCTGCACAGGCTCTTCTTTCATCCAAAAGACTTGTCACCCTCATAGGTGCCGAGATCGCCTCCAGCCCATCTGCTACAGAAAATGTCTGCACCCTTATGGAGACCCTGGAAAAGAAAGATCTGTTCATTCTCTACAGGGAGGCCAACACGCAGGGACTTATCAATACCGGTATCGTAAATACCACCCTGTTGGATACCATTGGAAAGGTCAGATCCGGGGAAGTACGGAACCTTATCCTCCTTGACGTAGCCCCTTCGAAGGTGGGTCTTAAAGATGTACTTCCCGAGCTTGAGAATGTGATCTACATCGGGAGCACCCGGTTACCTGAGGAAGAGATGAAGGCTGTGGTGGCAGTTCCCAAGACATGCTGGGCTGAACAGGCCGGTACTTTCATAAACATCAACAACACCGAGGTCTCTCTTAACCCGGGCCCTGTAACAGCAGGTACCAGCAGGAACCTGACGTGGATCCTTTCCGGTACTGCCAGAAGACTGGCCTTCCATATGGATCCTAATACCCTGAGTTACTGATAAGAACCTGTTGAAACAGTAATAGTAATAGAAAAAGCCCCTCCTTTTACAGGAGGGGCTTTCCCAATAGAATGGGTTTAATAATAGGATGCAGGAAGGACTTATTCTTCCTCCAGAGCTTCTTTCCTGGCCGCAATTACCTTCTTTGTGATCTCTTCCGGAACATCTTCATAATGGGAGTGTTCCATGGAGAAATTACCCCTGCCGGAAGTCATGGACCTGAGAATTATGGCATAACGGAACATTTCTGAAAGAGGGACCTGGGCCTTGACCACCTGAAGGCGTCCTTTGCTGTCGATCCCCATGATCCTTCCTCTTCTGCTGTTGAAATCTCCCATTACATCCCCGAGATATTCTTCGGGTACCACCACTTCCACGTTCACTATCGGCTCAAGCAGGACCGGAGATGCTTCCATCATACCCTTCTTGAAAGCAAGATGGGACGCGATCTTGAAGGCCATTTCAGAAGAATCCACATCGTGATAGGACCCGAAGACGAGAGAGGCCTTGAAATCCACGGTGGGAAACCCTGCAAGAACTCCCTTGGGAAGGATCTCTTTAAGGCCTTTTTCGACAGCAGGAATATAACCTTTGGGGATAGCTCCTCCCACGATCTTGTCCTCGAACTGGAAGCCTTCGCCCCTTGGAAGGGGGCTGAATTCTATATGGACGTCTCCATATTGACCTCGCCCACCTGACTGTTTCTTATGCTTACCCTGTGCCTTTGCAGTCTTCCTGATAGTTTCCCTGTAGGGTACCTGGGGTGTATGAGTATCAAGTTCTATACCATACCTTTCCTTGATCCTTGCAAGGACTATGTCCAGGTGCAGGTCACCCATACCCGAAAGCACACTGTCACCAGTTTCTATGTTTTTCTTGAAATGTAGGGTGGGATCCTCTTCAAGCATCCTGTGAAGAGAAGTGGAAAGTTTATCCTCATCTGCCCTGCTTCTGGCTTCAAGAGCAACACTATATACCGGCTTGGGGAACTGGATGGGTGGATAAAGAAGCTTTGACCCCTTGACGCTGAGCGTATCGCCCACATGGGTGCTGTGAAGCTTAGGGATAGCCACTATATCACCTGTGACCACCTCTTTGAGGTCGTTACCCTCCTTCCCCGTCATCTGCTTGAATGAGCTGATCCTCTCCTCTTCTTCCCTGTTCACATTGTAAAGAGGCTGATCGGTGGTAAGGGTCCCGGAGTTAACCCTAAGGAAACTCAATTTACCCACGTAAGGATCCACCATGATCTTGAAGCATAGGGCCGAAAATTCGCCTTCCGGGTCGGGGGAAACGCTGACTTCCTCTTCTCCCTTCATGGCACTCCTCGGTCTTGACTCCAGGGGAGAGGGAAGCGCTGAGATCACTGAATCAAGGAACTGGGATACCCCGACATTTATGGTACTGGAACCAGGGACGACGGGGAAGATGGTCCTTTCACTGACAGCTTTTCTGAGGGCTTTGTGAAGTTCCTCATCAGAGATCTCGTCTCCCTCAAGGTACATCATCATCAGTTCATCATCAGCTTCCACGATATTCTCTATCAGGCTTTCACGGGCTTCGGAGACCATGTCAGCCATATCTGCAGGAACATCCTCCTCATGGTAATCTGCACTTCCATCACCTTTATAGATATAGGCCTTTCTGGCAAGAACGTCGACTACACCCTTGAAACCAGCTTCCTTTCCTATAGGAAGGAAAAGAGGCATGGCCTTGTCGGTAAGCTCATCCCTGATCTCTCCAAGGATCCTCTCAAAATCCGAATTTTCCCTTGAAAGTTTGCTGATGTAGAAAATTACCGGACACTGGAAATCCTCGGCAAATTCCCAGGCCTTCCCTGTCTGTACCTCAACACCATGAAGTCCGCTGACCACTATGGCTGCAGAATCCGCCACTCTCATGGCCGATCTCATTTCTCCGATGAAATCAGCATAGCCTGGTGCATCAAGAACATAAACGGTCTTTTCCGCTCTCTCCATGGTGATCAATGACGAATTGATGGATATCTGTCTTTTGTGCTCCTCGCTGCTGAAGTCAGAGACCATGTTCCCGTTTTCCACAGTACCCATCCGGGTAATATTCCCGTTCGTGAAGAGCATGGCCTCGGTGAGAGAAGTTTTTCCAGAACCTCCGTGGCCTGTCATCACAATACTTCTTATATCCTCGGATCTGTTCTTACCCATACGCTATTTACCTCCCTGTGAACCGCCCATAATATAAAATCTCGAGTCAAAACTCATGAACGCTTTTTTGCAGTAGCCGAAAATATATATTAAGCACTCCCGGAGAATGAGTCAATTCAATTAATCCGGAGCTAATTCAGCAACCTGTCCCGAATCAGCTTTCTATAAGCTCCTGGAGTAGCATCCGAACCTCTTCGGGATCTGCCTGACCCCTGGTTTCCCTCATTACCAGCCCCTGGAGGAATTTGCTCTTTTTGCCATTCCCATCCTCGCCGGACCTGATGGTCTCCACCACGGAGGAGTTCTTCTCAAGAATATCCCTGATGATCTCCACCAGCTGGGAGCCTGATATGCCGCCAGATTGAAGGTTGCAAACCTTCAAGGCTTCCTCCACACCTGCCCCGGTTTCAATAATGCAGTCAAAAACTTCTTTGGCCGCAGTATTGGATAGTTTTCCGGAGTCTATCATGGAAAGGAGTTGTGCCAGCACATGAGAAGATAAAGGAAGATCCCCTACTGATGTCTTCCTCTCGTTAACTACCCTCAGCACTTCTGTTCTGATCCAGTTGGCAGAACGTTCAGAAGAAGCTCCCTCCCGGACACATCTCTCAAAAAGATCAGCCAGATCAGGACTCTCGGTAATAACTGCCACATCAGTTTCTGAAAGGGAATAATCCCTGATGAAACGTGATTTCCTTACCCATGGCATTTCAGGCAAAGTCTGTTCCATTTCTTCTACAAAACCCTCGGGCAGGAATAGGGGGGGCAGGTCCGGCTCAGGGAAATAACGATAGTCATGAGCTTCTTCCTTGCTTCGGGAAGAAATGGTCCTGCCTTCCGAATCATTCCAGTGTCTCGTTTCCTGAAGGACTGTTCCTCCCTCTTCAAGAATAGCGGTCTGCCTTTTGATCTCGAAGGATAGTGCTCTTTCAAGGGCTCTAAGGGAATTCATGTTCTTTATCTCTGACCGATCTCCCCATCTTCCATCGGAGCATTTCACTGAAATGTTGGCATCCACACGCATGGAACCCTTTTCCATGTCTCCGTCAGAAACCCCGAGATACCTTACCAGCTGCCTTAAAAGAGACACATACTCTTTTGCCTCGGAAGGAGAGGACAGGTCCGGAGCCGATACGATCTCGGCAAGGGGGACACCAGCGCGGTTATAGTCCACATAGGATGCTGATGCTCCTGCAAGCCTTCCATCCGCCGCGGAATGCACCAGTTTTCCTGCGTCCTCCTCCAGATGAAGCCTTATGATGCCTATCCTTTTCATATCCCCGCCTTCACCCCTGATGTAAATATACCCGTCTTCTCCGACAGGTAGATCATACTGGGAGATCTGGTATGCCTTGGGAAGGTCCGGATAGAAATAGTTCTTCCTGTGAAATCTGGTTGCCCTGTTGATCCTGCAATTGAGGGCAAGAGCTGTAATGACCGAGTACTCAACGACTTTCCCGTTAAGTACCGGCAAGGTTCCAGGAAGTCCCAGGCATACAGGGCATATATTGGTATTGGGAACGGTACCGATATATGCTGTCGAACAGGGGCAGAACAACTTGGATAAAGTGTTGAGCTGAACATGTATCTCAAGTCCGATTACGGGAAAGAACTCAGTTTTCATCTGCCAAACCTCCTGGAGCGATCCGGGCGGGGCCAAGTTCCCTTTCCAGGACACCTGCCATGGAAAGGATCTCACCTTCACCCCATCTTGGTCCTACCATCTGGACACCCACAGGCAGACCCTCGGAAGTGTATCCCCCATTCACAGAAAGCCCAGGCAGCCCTGCAAGATTGACCGGGAGAGTGAAAACGTCCATCATGTACATATGGATGGGATCATCCACCAGCTCACCTATTCTGAAGGCGGGGCTGGGTGACGTGGGCATGATAAGGGTATGGACCCTGGAAAAGGCTTCGGTAAATTCCCTGGTTATTATCTGGCGGACCTTCTGGGCGGTCAGATAATATGCGTCATAATAGCCCGAGCTGAGAACGTAGGTCCCAGTGAGGATCCTTCTCTTGACTTCCGTTCCAAAACCGGCCTTCCGGGTCTTCAGATAAAGGGAAAGGAGATCTTCCGCCTCTTCAGAAAGACCGTACCTGACCCCGTCATACCGGGCAAGGTTAGAGCTGGCTTCCGCGGGGGCAATAATGTAATATGCACCAAGTCCGGACGTCATTGTCACGGGTAGAGATACCTCTTCTATGACAGCCCCGGCGTTCTGAAGTATACGGAGGACCTTTTCCACTCCCCTGCTTATGTCTTCATGAAGATCATAATCCCTGAATTCTCTCACAATACCCACTTTTTTGCCTGAAAGGGATCCCACCTTCAGGAAATCGAGATAATCAGGTCTCTCGGAACTACTACAGGTAGAATCTTTTCGATCAGGCCGGGCAAGTACGTTCAATGAAAGGGCCAGGTCCTCAACGGTCCTGGCAAAAGGTCCTATCTGATCCAGTGAAGAAGCAAAGGCGATAAGACCATAACGGCTGATCAGGCCATAGGTGGGCTTCAAGCCATAGATACCGCACAATGATGCAGGCTGTCTTATGGACCCTCCCGTATCGCTTCCAAGGGCAATAGGGACATAACCTGCAGCCACAGCCGCTGCACTCCCACCTGAACTGCCGCCGGGGACCCTTGTGGTATCCCATGGATTTCTGCAGGGACCGTAAGCTGAATGTTCCGTGGAGCTCCCCATGGCAAATTCATCCATGTTGGACTTTCCCAGGATAACTGCTCCTGCCTTTTCCAGGTCCTCCACCACTGCTGCATTGTAGGGAGGTTTCCAGTCCGAGAGGATCCTGCTTGCGCAGGTGGTCGGTATGCCCCTGGTACACATGTTATCCTTTACTATCACGGGCACCCCGGTCATTGGGCCAGGACCCTCACCGGAGGCCAGCGCACTGTCAAGCTTCGCTGCACGCTCCAGGGCCCTGTCTCTTTCTATGGTGATCATTGCGTTAAGGGTCCCGTCAAGAGATCCGATCCTTTCAAGAGAATCGATAACGATCTCTGTAACGCTGAACTCTCTGGCCCTGACCTTCCTTGCGATCTCGGAAGCGGACAAACCGTGGGATGACATGGTTAGCCCTCCTCACCGAGAATGCTTGGCACCATGAAGAAATCCTCTTCCCTGCGGGGTGATCCTGATAATACCTCTGATCTTCCATCCCACTGGACAGCACGGTCTTCTCTCCAGGGGGTACCTTCAACGCCTTCCATGACGAAGGGGTTTATTCCTTCCAGGTCCAGCTCCTGGAGGCTGTTGAAATACTGAAGGATCTCCTGGAAATGCCTGGTCAGCGAGGCTATCTCGCCCTCATCGATCTCCAGCCGTGCCAGCATTGAAACACGCCTGACTTCTTCCTGTGAAATGGACATGGATTATCCTCCCTGTTCGTAAAGAACCCCTGTTGGGGAATGCGCCTGAAAAGGCCATTTTCAGGATGTGATCAACCTTATATTTCCTGATCCAAAAGGGGCTTGATCATCTCGAGGAACTCTTCTTCATCGGCTATTCTGACATGGAGTTCCTGTGCTTTGGAATACTTGCTGCCGGGTTCCGAGCCCACCACGAGTAGAGATGTATTCGAGCTTACGCTTGAAGAGGTCTTGCCTCCCAGCTTTTTTACGATACCTTCTGCTTCACCCCTGGGCATGGAGGAAAGCTCTCCCGTGAAAACGACCCTCATGCCCTCGAAAAGGGGAGGCAGTTCTTCAGTGCCTTTATCCTTCTCTTCCTCCATGGACACCCCTGCTTCTTTCAACTGGCTCAACATGGAAAGATTCTGGGGATCCCTGAAATAGGCTACTATTGAGGCCGCTATCCTGGGGCCGATCCCTTCCAGCCCTGCCAGTCTTTCTTCACCGGCAGAGGCAAGGGAGGCAAGGTCCAGGAATTCATCTGCCAGGATCTCGGAAGCCTTTGACCCTACATATCTTATGCCCAGGGCATTTATAAGGTTAGCAAGCGGACGGGTCTTTGACCTTTCCAATGATTCCAGAAGGTTGGATGCCGATCTTTCTCCCATCCTCTCAAGGGATTCCAGTTCGGAGGTATTCAGAAAATAGAGATCAGCCACGTTCTTTACAAGGCCCTCGCGGATAAGCATTTCGATAATCTTTTCACCAAGTCCCCTTATATCCATTCCCTGCCTGGAGGCAAAATGAAGGATCCCCTCCCTTAACTGGGCAGGACAGGAAATATTAGGACAGCGTATAGCAACTTCCCCGGGTATCCGGACCACGGAAGACCCGCATTCAGGGCATTTCTCCGGCATTCTGAAAGGCACTTCATCGCCCTTTCTGCGATCCCTGTCTACAGATATCACTTCCGGAATGATCTCCCCGGCCTTTCTTACCCTGACGGTATCCCCGATACGTACATCCTTTCTGGCCACTTCATCCTGATTATGGAGGCTTGCCCTCCTCACCACAGTCCCCGAAAGGTGGACCGGTTCAAGAATAGCTGTAGGAGTGAGGGTCCCTGTCCTTCCGACGGAGACCTCTATATCCAGGACTTGGGTTAACTTCTCCTCCGGGGGATACTTGAAGGCTATGGCCCATTTGGGAGATTTCGCGGTCACGCCGAGATCCTTCCAGAGGGCTCTATCATTTACCTTGATCACTACCCCATCCGTCACATAAGGCAGGTCATGCCTTTTTTCACGCCATTCTTCTATGTAGGCGTAAACTTCTTCTTCACTGGAACAAAGGCGGTTATCCTGCTGAACAGGCAAGCCCGATGCCTTCAACCACTGCAGGATATCAGACTGGAGACTCAGTCCGATTTGTTCAGGCCTGAGAAGATGATAGATAAAAAGGGTCAGAGGTCGGGATGCTGAAATTGATGGATCGAGCTGTCTCAGACTGCCTGCGGAGGCGTTCCTGGGGTTGGCAAAAAGAGGTTCCCCCCTGTCTTCCCTGATGGCGTTGATCCTGGCGAAGTCCTCTTTTTTCATGAAGACCTCTCCCCTGACCTCTATTTCTCCTTCCATGTCCTGTTGAAGTGCCAGGGGAAGGGAACGGATGGTCCTGAGGTTGGAAGTAACGTCTTCTCCTGTACGGCCATCACCCCTTGTGGCACCTCTTACGAACCTGCCATCCCGGTAGAAAAGACTGACGGCAAGACCATCGATCTTGTGTTCACAGATGTATTCAATATCACCTGAGCCAAGGGATTGTCTAACCCTTCTGAAAAAAGCACCCAGCTCGGAGATATCCAGGGCATTATCAAGGCTGAGCATGGGTTCGGAATGGGTAATCTTTTCGAAAGACGACAAAGGCTCCCCTCCAACCCTCCGGGTAGGAGAATCCGCGCTCTGGAACTCGGGATATTCTTCCTCCAGCCCTTTGAGTTCCCTGATAAGCCTGTCGTAATGGTCATCCTCGATCTCGGGACGGTCAAGCACGTAATAGAGGTGATCATGCCTGGATATCTCTTTTCTCAGTTCATCTATTCTTTTTCGGGCTTTTCCCCTTTCCAAAAGTCGTGCCCCTCCGCTCTGTTACGCCTTGGGTTTCATGGCGGGAAAGAGGATAACGTCCCTGATGGATCTTGAATTGGTAAGGAACATGACTATCCTGTCTATACCCATACCCAGGCCTCCTGTGGGAGGAAGACCGTACTCGAGGGCATTGATGAAATCCTCGTCGAAAGCGTGGGCCTCTTCGTCTCCAAGTTCCCGTTTCTTCAACTGGTCCTCAAAACGTTCTCTCTGGTCCATGGGGTCATTAAGCTCACTGAAAGCATTTGCGATCTCGCACCCGTTGATGAAACACTCAAAACGGTTTGTAAAATCCGGGTTTTCAGGATCCCTTTTGGAGAGTGGCGAGATCTCGGTGGGATATCCCAGGACGAAAGTGGGCTGGATGAGCTTGTCCTCCACAAATTCCTCGAACATTTCTGTAAGGATAAGGAACCTGCTTTCATGTCCCTTCAGCTCAAGACCCGCTTCCCGCGCAATTTTCCTGGCCTCTTCATCCGTTTCTATCTGATCGAAATCGAAATCGGAATATTCCCTTACCAGGTCCACCATGGTAGCCCGTCTGAAAGGAGGATTGAAATCAAGCTCTATCCCCTGGTAGTTCACCTTTCTTTCTCCTACAGCATCAGCACATGCCACAAGGATCTCCTCTACCAGGTCCATCATATCCTCGTAGTTCGCGTAGGCCCAGTATACTTCCATGGCTGTGAACTCCGGGTTATGCATGAGATCGATCCCTTCATTGCGGAAATTCTTGCCGATCTCGTAAACTCTTCCGAACATACCCACAATAAGCCTTTTCAGGTAGAGTTCAGTGGCTATCCTCATGTACATTTCAAGGCCAAGGGCGTTATGGTAGGTTTCAAAAGGCCTTGCATTAGCTCCACCTGCCAGGACTGAAAGGATGGGTGTCTCCACTTCCAGTGATCCGTGATCGTCAAGGACCTTTCTGAAGGTCTGGATGATCTTCGTCCTCTTTCTGAACACATCTCTCACGTCAGGATTCGCTATGGTATCCACGTATCTCTGCCGATAACGGATCTCCACATCCTTGAGCCCATGCCACTTTTCGGGCAGGGGCCTCATGGCCTTTGAAAGGAGTTTGCACTCCTTCACGAAGAGGGTCAGCTCTCCTCTCCTGGTCCTGAAAGGATGCCCCTTGATGCCTATGATGTCTCCCGTATCAACCCATTTTTTCACAAAATTGTAATTTTCCTCGCCCATGGCATTGAACTGGAAATACAACTGCAGCTGTTCATATTCATCAGCAAGGGTCACAAACATGGCCTTCCCGTGCTTTCTAATGGTCATGACCCTTCCTGCTGTAACTATCTCCGCGGATTCATCCCCGGAATCCTCCTCGAGATGGGCAAAGTTCTCCATTACGTAACGTAGATCATGTTGCTTGTCCCACTTCTGAACGATGAATGGGTCATATCCTTCTTCTTCCCTTAAACGGGACAATTTATCCATTCGCTGCTTCAGGATCTCTTCCTCGGGTAAAGAATGGGGCTGATTGTCGTTGTTAGAAGACATTCAATTCTCTCCTTTCAGATAACTGGTTGATTTTTCAAGCAATTCTTTAAGTTCAGGCCATCCCCGGGCTTCTGCCCCAGCTTTCCTGAGATCCGAAACTCCCGGGACACCCTTGAACATACCTGCCATCATTCGTCTGACGATAACTTCAGCGAGTTTTTCATGCCTCTCATAAGCAATGAGGTCGCCAAGGCTTACAAGCATTCTGACCTGGTAAGGTACTGTAGGGTCCACCTGTTCCCCGGGGACCCTGTATTGAAGTTTTTCGAGGGTTTTAGGAAAAAGAAAAGGATCCTTCAGTGCACCTCGAGCCAGTAACACCCCTGCGCATCCCCCGTTAAGGAAGAAGCAGACATCATCCGGAGTGAAGATGTCCCCGCTGGCGCTTATTATACCCGGAAAGCGGTTTGCCGCCTCCAGGATCAGGTCTTTATCGGAAGAGCCTTCGTATCGCTGGGAAGGGGTCCTCCCATGGATCGATACGTGGTCCGCTCCTGAATCCAGGACCTGCTGGCAGAACCCCAGCGTGCCCAACCCGTCCCCCCAGGATAT
>JAFGMB010000081.1 GCA_016927765.1 Synergistales bacterium | reverse complement strand
ATCTGCCCAGTGGTACCATCGGAGAAATTCCTTTATTCCATCGATCACAAAAGAGAATGGGAACAACTGATAAGGTACGAAGGCCCTGAAGTGATATCACCTTCAGTAAGGGAAGCCCTATCTTCCGCGGCATGCAAGACCTTCAAGGCTCTGGAACTGAGAGACCTGGCAAGGATCGATTTCAGAATAGACCGGGAAGGACAGCCACGGGTGATAGATGTTAACCCCCTGCCTGGCCTTTCCCCAAGATACAGCGATATAGTGATAATGTACAGGTTAAATGGCGGCGAGTACCCTGATATTATCAGGGGACTTCTCAGAGAAAGTTTCACCAGGAACCGACTGGCCTGGACGTGGAACTGATGAACAGGCATTCCCATTTCAATACGGTTTTGGTAGCCTACACAGAAGAGAAGACCGACAGAGAAGACATGCTTGACATCATCCGATGCAGGGATTCGGTGTTATCGGCCCTGGATGCGCTGGATTATCAGGCTAATCCTTTCCCCGTAAAGCCGGATGACCTTGTGGACATGCCTTCTCTTGCATCAAGGCTTTTTGAAGCTTCACCCTTATGCGTTTTCAATCTTTTCGAGGGATTCAGCTTCGATAGCCTGGCAGAGGTCAGGTTCTGCAGCCTGTTGGAAATGATGGATATTCCTTTTACCGGTAACGGATCATATACCCTGGGTAAATGTCTCAACAAAGCTCATACCAAGGCCATCCTTATTGACCATGGCATTCCCGTCCCCAGGGGATGGGTAGCCTTGCCGGGGAAGATCCCCTCTTTCAACGGTGTAAGGGGACCTTTTTTCATTAAACCCTGCCAGGAGGATGGAAGTGTAGGTATTGACGCAACTTCCATGGTAAAAGACGAAGATCTGAAAGAAATGGTATCAAGAAAACTCATGGAACACCCAAGAGGAATAATTGTTGAGGAATTCCTCCCCGGACAAGAATTTAATGTAGGCATCCTCGGCAATGACCCTTATGAGATCCAATCTGTTTCAATGCTTGATTATTCAAGGTGGCCCCACAGAAATCCCTTTTTGGGATACTCCTCTAAATGGGACCCTTCCGATGGTGATTTTCACATGAAATTTGTCGATCTGGATGGAGATTTCCCTGTCCTGATAAGGGCAAGGATAATGGACACAGCGTTAAAAGCAGGGAGGGCTCTGGGTTGTAGTGGATATTTCAGAGTGGATCTCAGGGAAAGAAATGGTGAGATATATGTCCTCGAGATCAATCCCAATCCCGACATCAACGTGGATAGCGGCCTTGCGAGACAATGTGGAACAAGGGGGTTAAGCTACCCCGGAATGGTTGAAAGCATAATCCGATACGGTTTGAGTGCTTTTGAGGAGAAAAGTATCCATGCCAGGAATAGCCTTGAAAGAGTATATTGAGACTGCAGCCTCCACAGAAGCTTTCAGGGAAGAAGAACTCCTGTGCCTGGAAGAGGTTATGAATGCATGGGAAAAAGACCCGGACAGGGATTATACGCTCCTGTCATGTTTCGAGGAGGGGCGGCTCTCGGGATTTCTGATCTATGGTAAAACACCCATGACCGAACACTCCTATGATCTTTACTGGATCGTGGTATCTCCCTGTTATCAGAGGCAAGGGATCGGCCGCAGACTTGTCAGGGAAATGGAAGAAGATATCCTTAGATCTGCCGCCAGGGGGATCATCAGGATAGAGACATCCGGTAAATCTGCTTATGAAGGGCAGAGACATTTTTACCTTTCTCTAGGCTATGGTGAGAGCGGAAGAATTAAGGATTTTTATTCAGATGGAGATGACCTGGTAACCTATTCAAAGATGATCCAGGATCTGAAAGGACGCAAAACTTCCTCGGGGCAGGGGGAGATACTAAATTGTTCAGAGTGAGAAGGATCTTTGACGACCAGCTACCCATAGACAGGGAATCTCTTATGCAGGTTCAGGAGATAATGGCAGAACAGTTTCCGGAGATCCGCCCTTCAGAGATATCAAGCCTGCCTTCGAAACTGAGAACCCCTCTTGTGAAGGGGTTTCAATTCATCCTTCTTGTTGCCGAGGGTACGGGAAGAAAAGTCAAAGGTTTTGCTCTTCTACTCCATGACCCCTTTCTAAGTTACTGTTATCTTGACTATATTGCAGCAACAGGCCAGGAAACCGGAAGAGGTCTCGGTAGTATCCTTTATGAAAGGGTTCGACAGGAAGCCCTTTTCCGTCGCTCCATGGGGATCTTTTTTGAATGCCTTCCCGACGACCCTTCTCTTTGCAGGGATCAATCCATAAGGAGTCAGAACGCTTCCAGGCTGAAATTCTATGAAAGATACGGAGCCCGGCCAATTGCGAATACTCTTTACGAAACACCTCTGATGCCCGGAGGGGATAATCCCCCCTATCTCGTTTTTGACGACCTGGGTAAGGGTATCCCTCTCTCGAGAAAAAAAGCACGGTCCATAGTAAGGCATATCCTCGAAAAAAAATATTCTGACCTTTGCCCCCCTGAATATATTGAAAAAGTTGTTACTTCATTCAAAGATGACCCCGTCAAGATAAGACCTTTCAGATATATCAATCCCGGAAAAGTCGAAAAGACAGATATTATAGACCTTCCCGAGGATGAGAAAGTTTTCCTTGTAATGAACCAGAACCACCAGATCCACCATGTAAGGGAGAAAGGATACGTTGAATCCCCTGTCAGGATAAAGGCTATCCTGAGAGAGATACTCAAAACGGGTCTCTTCAGGATCGGGGAAGCAAAACGTTTTGGCAGGAAACATCTTTTGAAAGTTCACGATAAGCAATTTATTGATTACATGGAAAGGCTATGCCTTAATCTCGATGGTGAAACTTCGGTCTATCCCTACGTTTTCCCGGTCAGGAATAAAGCTCGACCACCCAGGGAGCTTTCCGTGAGAGCCGGGTACTACTGCATAGACACCTTCACGCCTCTTAACAGGAATGCCTTTCTTGCCGCTAATGATGCCGTGAACTGTTCTCTGACAGCTGCAGCCGAATTAATGAAGGGCAGGAATATTTCCTATGCCCTGGTAAGACCCCCGGGACACCATGCAGAAAGATCATCTTTTGGAGGTTTCTGTTATCTCAATAGTCTTGCTGCAGCTTCAGAAATGCTATCCTTCAAAGGCAAAGTTGCCATCCTTGACATAGATTACCATCATGGGAACGGCCAACAGGACATTTTTTACCGGAGAAATGATGTGTTGACCATTTCCATCCACGGCCATCCCAACATTGCCTATCCATATTTCTCTGGTTTCGAGGATGAGAAAGGAGAGGGACCAGGCAGGGGATTCAACATTAATTATCCCCTTAAAGAAGAGCTTGGAGGGGAAGAATACCGTCTTACTCTCCAGAAAGCCATGGACAGGATAAGGAATTTCCGGCCTTCCTTTCTTGTGATAGCTCTCGGCCTCGATACATCCAGGAAAGATCCTACCGGCAGCTGGGACCTTACAGCAAAGGATTTCTTTATCAATGGTGAACTTTTAGGAAGTTTACGGATCCCCACTCTTGTCGTTCAGGAGGGTGGTTATAATACCAGGTTCATCGGAATAAACGCCAAGAACTTCTTTCTCGGGTTCTGGCGGTCTTTCTATGAATGGAAAGGGAAATTTCCCTCAAACAAATTCAGCTAACCGAATTATCCTTCCCGTACCCATGGGGATGTGACGACACCCGAACTCGAGTTTGAACATTTCCTCGGCAATAGGCCCGGTGCAATGACCGGGGCATACATATCGGATATCCTGTCGGTGGAAGTAACCCAGGACCTTCTCGATCTCGACCCGTGATCGGGATTCAAGGTGGAAGCCCCCTACAACCATAAAAATATTTTTCTCACTTATACATCTTACATGGGCGATAACTTCCATGAAACCAGGATGAGCACAACCCGTTACAATGACAAGTCCTTTATCGGTATCTATGGCCATGGCCTGTTCCTTCACTTCTCTTCCCATCTCGCCGGTACTGTAAATATCCCTGGTGATCTCAACCGGACCTGAAACAGGTACTGCCGATGCACCCGAAGCAAGAACCCTTTCAACAAAACCACTGGAAAAGGATGCCGGGAAATATACCGTCACATTGCTGTTCATGGCGAGAAAAGAATCCATACCTCCGGTGTGGTCTCCGTGAAAATGTGAAAGCATGACCAACGATACAGATGACGGGGGAATACCCATAGCTCCCATATTCTGCATAAGCAGAGAACCCTTGGCGCCAGTATCGAAAAGTATGGATTCCCTTCCAGCTCTGACAAGACATGAGAAACCCCAACCACTGGTGGTTCCTGGGGCTGACGCAAGATTATCGTAAAGGATAGAAAGGGATAGATCATCAGAACTTAAAGCCATTGTCCGTTTCATACCTCTTTTCTGAAAAAGGGTAACTCCTCTCTCATAGCCGTTCATTGTGGTTAATTATACACTCACCAATGCTTCCCCTGGATAAAAGTCAAAGGAAAAATCTGGTTTAAACCGGGATTTTCTGGATGTTTCAGATACACTCTCCCTGAAATATAGCGGAATATAATTTTTTCAAAGAAGAAAAGAAGATGATATTCATCTGCCTTCAAAGTCTTGCAGGTTTTCGTTGTGCCCAGGAACATCAAGGACAGGATCCTTTCCTTGATGTTCCTGGTAATTTTGAAACAATTAATTTCTTTTTACAATATTACCCTTATCTTCTCCTTCTGATTAAACCCAGTGACTCTCTCTTGTGCTAAAATGTTGACATGGAACAGGAAGATCTGAGTTTTGGAGAGTTAATAAGACTAACTGCAAGAGTGTTGAGCGTAGCTTCCATTTCTATCCTTCTGATGATACTGCTCAATAAGGGGAATTATCCCAGGTCGGCATCTCTAGAAGACCTTGGATTGTTTTTATGTTTTCCTGTGGGTATTTGTCTTGGAATGATATTTTCGTGGAAGATGGAAGGCCTGGGCGGAATTATCACAGTGGTATCCCTGGCATTGTTTTATTCCCTTCATTCTCATTTATGGGGAACCTATCCAGAAGGTGAGCTTTATATCCTTTTTTCCTCCCCGGGATTCCTTTTTATCCTTTCCGCTCTCATGAACGATCCTGAATTTGACTGATCCCTGCCAATAACAACATCGCGACATCTCCTGGAAAATACTCATCATCCCCCATCTATTGGTAACCAAGCCCAAAGTTCTAGACCTTCATCTCCAAAGAGGCCTTCCGAAAAAGTCTTCCTTCTGTTACAGGGATGGTCGAACCAGTTACACTTTACATGATCAGGACTGGAAAATAAGAAACCCTTTATGCTAAATTAATCGATGCGACATTCTCTATCCCATCCCTTAAAGGGAAAAGGACGGTGGCAAACTCTTGACAAGAGTATCTGCCGATATTCATGAAACCGATGCCGCGTATCTTTTTGTCAAAAGCGTGATGGATCATGTTTCTCTTCTTTGGCCCGAGATCAGGGAAGAGTTGTCCCTCCTTGGGGATCATTCACCATTGGGGTTCTCAAGTGAAGCTATTCATCCTCTTGATATAGATGTAACCGAAGAAAAGGGAATCCATGAATTTTCGCTGGCCCTTATGGCCATTGAACTCTCCCATATCCCTCTCCAGATCCAGCAGATAAAGTCGGACCGCATAATTGGGTCCGTTCTCCAGGAACTTGCCACCCTCGATAATATTCCTGGAACACCATCCAATCACAGGGAGAGATTATGCACATATCTTGACCTGCTTGACAGTAATGGAAACTATTCCCAACAGTTGGCTTCCCTGGAGATCATGCTATACCACCTGTACAGAAAACTGGAGATCCGGGGAGGAAATCTATGGTCAGACCTCTTTTTCAGTTCCCGTTTTACCAGAACAGTTCTTAAATACACGGGGGATTTCTGGAGATTTTTCCTCGACAGCTATACTCCTCCCGTTAGCTAGATATTTCTCCTGGTTCTTGGATCGGGCTCTTGGCCGCAATACTTCAGAAAGGGCAGCCCCTTCGTGAATTTCCATTATCCATTACCATTCCGTAATAACTGTTGATCCCTTAAGGACCCCTCTGTTCCTCCCTCCTGACTTCCTATTCATTTTGGGATAAGTGGTCCGCTCTATCTTGTCCCCTATAGGCAAGTAGAACATCAAGGACCGATTTGCCATCCCTGATCAGGGTATATATGAGAAGAAGGTACTGAACAGCGAAAATAGCTGCCTCCATGAGGAAGAAAGACCGGCTGGAACCAGCCAGGAGAAGCATCGGGGTCATCAGTGCCGAAAGCAGGAGCAATAAGTAACGCCATGCAGAAATTTTTCCACCCCTCTTTCTGAGGAGGAGATCCACGATCCAGAGGAAAACCAGGATCATCAGGATATCTGCCAGGCTCCAGAAGATAGCCTGCACTTTCGTCAGCTTCATATAAGCATGATAATCAAAGGTACTGCTGATACTCAATAGAAAATCCTTCATGGGATCCTTTCCTCAGCCGAAGCTCGAAGGAACCTCAAAAACTGTAACCCCTTGATGGCGACAGCCCATTCAAAGAATATCCACATGAAACCGCTCACCTTTATAAAAAACCTCGAAAGGTTTACCAGTCTTGATATGCCAAGCATTTCCTGGAATGAGAAAAGCCTGAATAGATATTCGAAATAGACATAAAAAAGGGAAAAACCGGACAGGGTCAGGATAACAGTTATACTCAGAACAGTTGAACCTGCCTCCCCCTGGAAAAGACCGGTTATCCTGATGATATACCATAATATAAGCCCTTCCACGAGTACCCATGCAACACAAAGAGAGCGCCAGAAAGTGGAATTCAGGTACAGGACTGCTCTTTTACCTCCAGGAAAACCTGCATGCTGGTAGGATCGGAAGGCTATATAAAGGGCAATGGCGACCAGAAAGAGAAATACCGTGATAGAGAGAAGCAGAAAAAACCTGTTGGATCTTTTTGGCGGAGAATAAAGCCTGAGATATATCCATCTGACATAAACAAGGCAGAATCCTTCTGCAAAAAGCCAGCAAAGACCCATGATATGCGTCAAAGAAGGTGCAAAATGCATTAAAGACCGGAGGAATTCGCTCATTATAATAATGCCTCAGCTAATCACTGCAAAGATCTGCCTGGAAATAGACTGATTATAGAAGCCCAAATTCTTGCTATCAGTCAGAATTAACAATCAAAGCTCATTTTTATCAAGAGACTTCTCCAAAGCCTGATCGACTCTTTGAATCACTCCCTCATGTTCAGGGGGTATCCATTTGATCCATTGATCCCTGAAATTCTTCAGAAACCAGAGGGATGTAAGTTCAGCATCAGAATCATGTTCATGGCTGAAAAGAAGGGCCTGCCTGTTCTGTTCCAGAGTAGTTGTGTAATTTCTAAGGAACGCCGTTACTTCCGGTTCTCTCATGGTAAAAGCCGAGTTGGCAACAATATATGAAGTCCCCTTGACCCATTCGCAGGCATAGCCACTTTCAATGTTCCATAAAGAAGGATCGAAAGGCGGCTCTTCCAGAAGTATAAAATCGTAAAGACCCATGAGCCATGTAGGATCCCAGAAATAGAATACTACAGGTCTGCCTTTTGTGTAATTACTTATGACTTCTGCTATAAGAACAGTAGTACCGCCTGTGGGAAAAGAAGTGAAATATTCATCCAGCCCGTAAGCCTCCAATTTAGCCATATTTACGCCATAGGCCATCCAGCTCGGTGGTCCGTTCAGGAAACGACCCTTATCCCTGACCTCAGGATCTCGAAATATTTCCCAATAATTTTTCAGGTCCTGGACTGACCTCAAGTCAGGGGCAACAGGTTCGATACCTCTTTCTGGGTCTCCTTTCACCACATAGGACGGTATGTACCATCCCTGACTCCCTCCATCATAGTTGACCGATAATTTCACCACCGCACCACTATCCCTGGCTTTATCCCACCATTCCTTGCAGTTATTGGGCCAGAGATCCATATAGATATCAAGTTCGCCCCTTTCCAGACCAACAAGTCCGGCGATGTGTTCAATGAACATGTATTCGACCTTCCTGCCATAACCCTCTTCAATGATGAAACCTGCTACCCTGTCATGGAATCTTACCAGGTCCCATCCGAAATCGGCAAAGGTGACAGGCTTTTGCGATGCAGCCCAGAGTGGCATTACGGCCATTAAAAGGAGACAAAGGGTGCACAGGGTTCTTCTGATGTATTTACTCATTGGTCATTCTCCCCACAGAAAGAGATCTTTGGTATGATCTCTGAAGTGTTTGCGGCATACTTCTGCTATTATATCACTGTAGAACTCCAACATAATGAACTAAAGACCCTCCATGGCCTTTCCATAGAGGCCTGCTTCAAAGAAAATCCTGATCCTTTATTCAGGTCATGGAGGTCCTTTCAGGATATGGTCACTGATGGAACATATCCAGGATATCACGGAAAGATCCGGAAGATATTGAATAGAAGCGAAAGGAGGTATCGTCGTGAAACTCTACATTGTTCAACATGGGGAAGCTCTTCATGAAGATGTGGATCCTGACAGGCCTCTGGCCCCTGAGGGCAAAAGAGATATAAGGAAAATAGCCGGGTTTTTATCAGCAGCAGGCATTCACATGGAACAGATATGGCACAGCAGAAAAAGGAGATCCTCTGAAAGCGCTATCATTTTCCAAGAAGGATTGAAACCACCTGGTGGGATCCTCCAGATGAACGGACTTGATCCCGGGGCTGAGATCGGTCCATTATTGAGTGAACTTGGCCAGGAAAAGAAAGATCTTATGATCGTGGGCCATCTTCCCTTTCTCCAGAAAATGGTTTCATTCCTTCTAACTGGCAAAGAAGATATACCTCTGGTGACTTTTCAAAAAGGTTGTGTGCTTTGCCTGGAAAACTCAAGAGACCATTGGGAGATATTGTTTTATATAACTCCAGAGCTGCTGCAATGAAGTCAGTTCAATATTCTATATTCCCCGGGAAAAGACTGCGATTCCAAGAGGTGGGATTGTCACCTCCAGAGAGTGTGCCATTCCGTGACAAGGGTTGTCAGTAGCCTGGAGTCCTCCTAAATTTCCCTGTCCACTGCCCCCGTAGTGCTCACTGTCACTGTTGAGGATCTCCTTCCAGAAACCACCTTCCGGTACACCTATGATATATCCGTGTCGAGGTATCGGGGTAAAATTGCACACTGCCAATAAATATGAGTTCTTCTCAGTCCCCTGCCTGAGAAAACTTATCACGCTCTGTTCAGAATCTCCACAATCAACCCATCTGAACCCGGAACTCTCAAAATCCTCCTGGAACAGGGCCGGGGTACTGCAGTACAGACTGTTCAGATCTCTCAACCATCTTTGAAGACCCTGATGGTCCTCCTGGTCCAGAAGCTGCCAGTCAAGGCCTGTTTCATGGTCCCACTCCCTCCATTGGCCTAACTCTACCCCCATGAAAAGCAGTTTTTTTCCTGGATGGGTATACATGTAGCCAAGCATGAGGCGCAGATTGGCAAATTTCTGCCATCTGTCGCCTGGCATCTTGTCCAGTAGAGAACCTTTTCCATGAACCACTTCGTCATGAGACAGGGAAAGCATGAAATTCTCAGAAAAGGCATACCAGATGCTGAAGGTCAGTTGGTTGTGATGATATTTGCGATGGATGGGATCCATGGAAAAATAGCGGAGTGTGTCGTTCATCCAACCCATGTTCCACTTCATGCCGAAACCAAGCCCTCCAACGGAAACAGGCCTGGTAACCATTGGCCAGGCTGTGGATTCCTCGGCAATGGTCTGAACATCGGGAAATTTCCGGTAAACCGCCTCGTTAAGCCTTCTGAGGAAATGCAGGGCATCGAGGTTCTCCCTTCCGCCATATTCATTAGGTATCCATTCACCATCTTTCCTGGAATAATCAAGATAAAGGATTGATGCTACTGCATCTATCCTCAGACCATCGGCGTGGTACCTGTCCAACCAGAAAAGGGCGCTGCTTACAAGGAAATTTAAAACTTCCTTCCTGCCGTAATTAAAAATGGAACTCTTCCAGTCAGGGTGGAATCCTTTCCTTGGGTCGGAATGCTCGAACAGGTGGGTCCCATCAAAATAGGAAAGACCATATTCGTCACTGGGAAAGTGAGAAGGCACCCAGTCAAGGATGACACCTATCCCGTTCTGATGTAGATGATCCACAAAATACATGAAATCCTGTGGATCTCCATATCGACTGGTAGGGGCAAAGTAGCCCAGGGTCTGATATCCCCAGGAACCATAGAAAGGATGCTCCATGACAGGCATCAACTCCACATGGGTAAACCCCATTTCCTTAATGTAGGGTGCAAGCTGATGGGCCAGTTCCCTGTAATTGAGGAATTGACCTGTTTGAGAACCTCTCCTCCAGGATCCGAGGTGCAATTCGTATATTGAATATGGCGCGGTAAGGGAATTTCGTTCTTTCCTGGTGTTCATCCAATCAGAATCGTTCCATGGATAATCCAGTTTCCACACTATTGAGGCTGTCTTCGGGGCAACTTCCCAGAAAAAGGAAAAGGGGTCACCCTTTTCAACCTGATAACCCTGGTATCTCGACCTTATATGGAATTTATAGAGGTCCCCGGGACATATTCCGGGAATAAAACCTTCCCAGATACCGGAGTAATCGCTCCGGACACTGAGACCGTGATCTTCCTTCGACCACCCGTTAAAGTCACCTATCACAGAAACGTACTCAGCATTTGGTGCCCAAAGGGCAAAATAGGTCCCCCGGACCCCTTCCTCGACCTCCAGGAAATGGGAACCAAGCTTGTCATAAAGCTCGTAGTGACTTCCCTCCTTGAAAAGATGTATATCCATGTCTGTCAGCAGGGATATATCATTTCTTACTCTTCCTATCTCTCTATGCAAAACCAAAACCCCCTTTTAAGGAGAAAATCTATTGAACTTGCCTGCTTTCAAGCAGTGCAAGGATCCCCCGGATGGGTATCTCCGGACATGCCATGCCATTATTCAATTCATGGAACAATTCAAACAGCCCCTTCTCAAGAACATAGCATTCCAGAAGGATCTCCAGATCTTCACTTGACCTGGGGAGAAGGGGACTACTCTTGATAGTGTCCAGATAGGCACCCAAATATTGCGAACCTATGGCAAAATACCAGAGGTCCATCCAGGGAAAGAGAACACGGAGCTCATCATGGCGAAAAGCGAACCTTTTCAAGGCAACCGTTTCAAGGGCATTGTGAAAAGATCTCAGCATTCCCGCCACGTCCCTGAAGGGAGATCTCTTGATCCGTCTCTCACTCAGATTCCTTCCCGTCTCTCCTTCAAAGTCTATCATGATAAAATCCTTTCCTGTGAAAAGAACCTGCCCCAGATGAAAATCGCCATGAATTCGGATCTTTAAAGTATCGATCTTTTTATTTGCGATCCTTCCCATGGTAGACAGGATGATATCCTCTTTCTCCAGTAAAACTGCAGCTTCTTCCCTGCTTTCAGAAGGTATTTCCTGGAGGTTTTCACGCAAAAGACGAAGGCTCTTTCTCGCCACAACTCTCATGGCCTGGTAGAGAGATCTCTGATAAAGTCTCGAAAAAGGCTCGGGATTGAAGGAGGGGTCTCCATGCTCCCGGGAAAGGGCAAGATGCATCTGGGCAGTACGAACTCCAAGAAGCTGGATCAATTCGAGAAAGAACTCCCCTACCAGCTCTTTGATCTCATAAGAGAGTCCCTGCGTTGATGGCCAAGGTATAGAACCGGCATTGAAGCCGGGATAAAAAGGCATCTCCTTCCTTGTAAGTACATTTTCAAAATAACTTTCCAATGCATTGAGTGTATAATTCCACATTTCACCCTGATTCCGGCAGAATCCCTGAGCTATTGCAAGGGCATACTGCTCCCCATCTGTCAGACGAAGTTCCAATACACCGCCATAGAGAGGAATATGCTGGAAACCCATCCTTTGGGCAAGGAAACTGTTCATTTCTGAATCCGGGTTCATGCCCTCCTCAATCTTTCTGAATATCTTTACAATGATATTTTCATCATAAATTATGCAGGTATTCTTCTGATAACCTTCGATCACTTTTGATCCGGGTACAGCTTCCTTTCTTATGGTCTTCAGATCCCTGGAAGGCAATGAATATAATTCACATTCCTTACCCCTGATCTTCCTTTTCCTGGAAAGGAACCTGTAAAGAAAACGATGGAACTTTTTATCATAACTTCCGTCATACAGTATCCCCCTGGTTTCGCCAAGAAATACCTCTGCAATTACTGCGTCAGGATCGAGGTTCACTATTTCCTGCTCCTGATCTCCTGCGACAAAAGACAGGGGAAGCAGGAACATGTCGGAAGACCCCAGTGGATACTGGACCTTCAGAAAGCACAGGTGAATAAAATCCCCTTCCAGGGGAAATCTTACAATGTTCTCAATTTCAAGCCTTCTTATCTTCCTGTGTTTTGGAAGGAACCATTTTGAACCCATTACGTAGTAAGGTAATATCTCGGTTTCCAGGACCTCTTTCTCTGTACCTGAAAGGAAGCCTCTCCAAGACGAGGACAACCTGATAGTCCTCAAGGGCTCTCTCTCTGAGATCGTAGCAGGTCTCCTGGAAGACACCATCTGGAAGGCAAAATAACCATGTGGCCCTACGGTGATGGTATATGGTCTCTCGCTGACCTGGAGGAAAGTGTTCCCACTGCTTAATTCCTCTGGTACATATCCCTGGAGGTCACGCAATTCCATGTTAACCACCTGTGAAAATCTTGACAGGTTCGCAACGATCAGCAGTATCTGATCTTCATAGGTCCTTGTAAAAGCTACGACTCTTGGGTTATCGTTCTTGACGGTCGAGAGATGCCCCCTGCTGAAAGCCTTGTATCTTCTCCTGATAGCTATGCTCCTTCTCATCCACCACAACAGGGAGGAAGGGTTGCTTTCCTGGTTTTCCACGTTCATTACCTGGTAATGGAAATTGGGGTCTGTGATCAGTGGGAGATAAAGGGTCTGGGGATTAGCCTTTGAAAAGCCCGCATTCCGATCTGGAGACCATTGCATGGGAGTTCTTACACCATCCCTGTCGCCAAGAAAATAATTATCCCCCATACCTATCTCATCGCCATAATAAAGGACCGGGGTCCCAGGAAGAGACAACAGGAGAAAATTCATGAGTTCCTGCTTTCTTCTGTTGTTTTCAAGCAAAGGGGCTAGCCTGCGACGGATCCCGACGTTGATCCTGGCCCTGGTATCCCTTGCATAAACCTTGTACATATAATCCCTTTCCTCATCACTTACCATCTCAAGGGTCAGTTCATCATGGTTCCTGAGGAACATGGCCCACTGGCAATTGGCGGGGATATCAGGGGTCTGTTCCAGCATATCCGAGATGGGAAAGGAATCCTCCATTCTCAATGCCATAAATATCCTGGGCATGATGGGAAAATGAAAGGCCATATGGCATTCATCACCCTGGCCAAAATAGGCGACTGCATCCTCAGGCCACTGGTTAGCCTCTGCAAGAAGCATCTTCCCCTCATAGTGACTGTCCACATGAGCTCTGAGTTCCTTAAGAAATTCATGAGTTTCAGGAAGATTCTCACAATTGGTGCCTTCCCTCTCAAAGAGATAGGGGACCGCATCAAGCCTTAGCCCATCAACTCCCATCTCCAGCCAGAAATCCATTACTCTCCGGATCTCCTTTCTGACCCTGGGATTATCAAAGTTAAGATCCGGCTGATGAGAATAAAACCTGTGCCAGTAGTAAGCATTTGCCTGGTTATCCCAGGTCCAGTTGGAATTTTCAAAATCCTTGAATATTATCCTGGCTTCCTTGTACCGATCCGGCGCATCGCTCCATACGTAGAAATCCCTGCTGCTTGACCCCTTCTTTGCAGTTCGGGCCTTCTGAAACCAGGGATGCTGATCAGAGGTATGGTTTATAACAAGCTCACATATCACCCTCATTCCCCGGGAATGGGCATCCCTCAGAAAAGCCCTGAAATCGGAAAGGGTGCCATACTGGGAATGGATATTGTAGTAATCTGCAATGTCATAACCATCATCCCTGAGAGGAGAGGGATAGAAGGGCAATATCCAGAGTGCATTTACCCCCAGTTCCTGGAGATAATCCATTTTGCTCCTGAGGCCCTTGAAATCACCCACGCCATCATTGTTGCTATCAAAGAAGGCTTTCACATGAAGCTGGTATATGATCGCATCCTTGTACCATAGAGGATCCCCGGAAAGCAGGATGTCTTTTTTTCTTCTTATCAGGACCACCTCCCGACAATATGGGTCCAGATCCAGGAATGAGACCTTACGTGCTATTTCTATTTACTTAAGCGAATTGAGAAAATAGGTAATAAGTTTTTATCGTTCATTAATAAATTATAACAGCGTCAGGATGGCACTACAATTTCATACCCTTATCAAAAGAACACTTTTAGGGGTCTTTCAGCCCAAGATGAAAACTGGCCTTACCATGGCTGATCTTCAAATGAATTGTACGTCCGGAAAGGTAAACAGAATGTTTCGAATTGAATAGGGCCCGGATAAGAGTGAAATAACCGCTCTTTCTCCTGAACATCCTCTAGGTAGCCTGTGAGCTTACCCCTCTGGGTTACCCGATAAGCAGAAGGGTAAGGTCATTGACATTGGTCCCTGTAGGTCCCGTTCTAATAAGATCACCCGTT
Organism: Synergistales bacterium; assembly: GCA_016927765.1. Classification (GTDB taxonomy): domain Bacteria; phylum Synergistota; class Synergistia; order Synergistales; family JAFGMB01; genus JAFGMB01. The sequence goes on along the minus strand of JAFGMB010000081.1, from coordinate 2,745 downwards.
ATTTCCAGAGCATGATAGGAATCGTTGTCATAAAGCAAGGCATCAATATCCATGCCCTTCTGCTCCAGTCTCTTCAATGTCTCTCCATCGACTACAGCGCCGGCAGCATCAGTTGGACCATCTGTCCCGTCAGAACCGATGGAAAGGACTACCACCTTATCCAGACCACTTATTCCTTTTGCTGCGGAGAGGGCCAGTTCCTGGTTCCTTCCTCCAATTCCCTTTCCCCTCACACGTACCACTGTCTCTCCTCCGAATATCAAAGCAAGAGGAGGATCATAAGCTGCCTTTATCTTTCTTTTTTCTCTTGCTATGGCAGCTATAAATGCTCCCGCTTCACGAGCCTCGCAATCCAGTGAAGTGGTTAGGATATCAGGTATGAAACCTCTTTCTAACGCGGAAGAAAGGGCCTCTTCGCAGAGGATCCTGACGCTGCCTATTACATGGGTGTTGACATTGGAAATTTCTTTGGGCGTCTCCTCTTCAAGATACCTCATTATCTTCGGGGAGAATTGGAGATGATATTTCTGAAGGATCCTGTGCACATCCGCTACGGATGTGGAATCAGGGAAAGCTGGTCCCGAAGCTATGGAATCGATCCTGTCCCCCAGGACATCAGACAGGATAACGCTCACCATTTTCCCCGGGGAGACATGGTTGGCAAACCTTCCTGCTTTAACGCTGGAAAGGCGTTTCCTGAGGGTATTTATCTCCACAATGGAAGCCCCACACTCAAGAAGGTCCCTTGTGAACTGGTTGAATTCATCAAGAGATATCCCGGGCAAAGGTTTTTCAAAAAGTGCTGATCCTCCTCCTGATAACAGGAAAAGCACCGTATCCGATGGATGGAGGTCCTCCACCATTTTAAGGATGTCCATGGTGGCCCTGAATGAATTCTCATCGGGAATGGGATGACCTGCTTCAAAGATCCTCAGGGGAGGAAGAGGCCCGGGGCTATGGCCATATTTTGTCAGTACCACTCCTTTTTCTATGGAAGGGATCTTTTCAAGTGCTTCCCTTGCCATCCTCCATGCTGCTTTCCCCACTGACACAAGTATTATTTTATCCCTGAAAGAATGGTCTGAAAGCACCTTGGCCAGAGCTTTGTCAGGCAAAACCCTTGAAATGGAGTCCCTGGCTATTTCAAGTACCTCCTTTCGAAGATTGTTTCCCCTATCCTTTTGCCTGGATTCTCTGAACATTTAACATTCCTCCCGGGAACATTATAAGCGGAGACATATAACCTGCAATAACCTCTTGAGCGATAAACCATAGTATCCGCAAGACCAAAGAAGCCCTCCTCTTTCTACAGGCCCTGAATACCATTTCTCAACAATGCCATAGAATTCTGAAAGAAGAGAAATGTCCACAATAATACGGAAAAATGTTAGAATGGATTATACGGTATACCATTCTTTCCTTTCAGTCCTCAACTTGAACAAACTGACGTGATTGCACAAATGATTACCATGGAGGCGAGGATCTATGGAGAAAAAACCAGAAAGCAGGAATATTCCTGTTGACACAAAAATCCCCTGCCTGCAGAAACTATGTCCCTTCCCTGAGAAAGATGCCAGACTTATTGAACTCCAGGGCCTTTACTACGATATCCTTTTCAGCGAACTTCCAGATGGTGTCCTGGTTACAGACCCGGAAGGGGTCATACAACTTGCAAATCCCGCTTTTTATAGTATCTTCGGTTACTCTCCGGAGGATGTCCTTGGAAAGCCCCTGAAGGATATCAGTGGCAAAATAAATATAAGGAAAGAAATTGAGATCAATTTTCCCCTTCTGAAAAATGGAACCCTCCGTAAAAAAGAAATGATCCGCCCTCGAAAAGATGGATCTTCCGTAAATGTCGACATCTACGGAGGACCCATAACCTATTCCGGCGAGGAAATAGGAGTATACATTATATACGCGGATATAAGCGCCAGGAAAAATGCCGAAGAGTCTCTGAAAAGGAGCGAAGAGCTTTTCAGGTTGGCCCTGGATTCCACGAATGAGGGGATATGGGACTGGAATATGGGCGGCAGGGAGGTCTTTTTCAGCCCCAGGTGTTATACCATGCTCGGCTATCAGGCCGGAGAACTGCAGGCCTCCCTGGAAACCTGGAAATCCCTACTTCATCCGGATGATTCCAAGGGAACTTTAAACAGCCTTATAGAAAATCTTGAAGATGATGTCGGACCTTTTGAAATGGAATTCAGACTGAGAAAAAAGAACGGCCAGTGGCTCTGGATATTGGGAAGAGGGAAAGTGGCTCAGCGAGACAGGAAAGGCAAGCCTGTCAGGGTTGTAGGAACCATCTCTGACATAACAGAGAGAAAGACCTCGGAATCCGCTCTCGAGATCCAGAAAGAATACATGGAAAAGCTGTTTCTTAATTCCCCCGAAGGGATCGTTCTTGTCGATCAGGATGGGCGTGTTATGAAAGCGAACCATCATTTTTACCAGATCTTCGGTTACAGGGAGGAAGAGGTCCTTGGAAAAGAAGTGGACCTTCTGGTAGCCAATCATCCTGATATTCTCAATGATGCAAGACATATAACAGAAAAGATCCGCAAGGGCATTCAGGTGGAAAGAGAAGTATACAGAAGCCGGAAAGATGGCTCTCTCTTTCCGGCTTCAATAATTGCAGTGCCCTTCCATGTAGAGCTGGATAAACAGGCTTACTACCTGATATATCGTGATATAAGCCACAGGAAGGAAATGGAAGATGCGCTACGGGAAAGTGAGACCCGT
>JAFGMB010000080.1 GCA_016927765.1 Synergistales bacterium | reverse complement strand
TGGCGACGCAAAGCTACGGGTCTACAGCCTTCCAGGGCCATGACAGCCGGGTTGCCGAAAAAAGGTGATCTGCATTTTCATGCCCCGGGGACCGGACCCCGGGGCTTTTTGTTTTACAGCTAAAGGTTGGCAGATGCTCCTGCATCCGAATACTCGTATTTATGTTTTCCTACCGATCGACTTTTCTATCCTGTTGAAGATAACTACAGGTTTTAGCAGCGAGATGCAGAGTCATAGTAAAAACGATCCATAATCCTGGCAGGGGTTTAAGCGGAAAAACTCTATCTTCGTGGAATACGCTGAAGAATTTACACACCCAGAGCATCTGCTCAATTATTATGTTCCATTTACAAGGTTTTTTGAAATCGACAAAGGCAAAGCCACCGAAAGGTGGCGACGCAAAGCCACGGGTCTACAGCTCTGATGAGCCATGACAGCCGGGTTGCCGAAAGTCAGTGATCTCTGGCATCCGCTGTGTCCTGAGCGATATATCCCGGGCTTCCTGAAAAAACGGAGGTGTCAGAGATGAAAGGTTTCGCCAGGTTTGTTCTGATAGTTATTTCTCTTTTCTGCATTGCCACCCCTCTGCTGGCAAGCACCCTTCAGGTCAGTATCCCGGATACTTCAGGGATCACAGTCCAGGCAGACCCGGAGGGAATTGTGTTGTTTTCGGGAACTGACATGAATTTTATGGCAGATCCAGGTCAGCCGGATATCCCTTTTATCCTTATGAAAGTCCTTTTGCCTGCGGAAGCTGATCTTTCCACGGTCCAGGTAAGTCTATCGGACGTAAGATCTGAACGCATCATGGATTCTGTCATTGTCCAGCCTGCAAAACCTCCGGTAACATGGGATGGGGAAAAAGAGATAATCCTATGGCCTGAAGGCAGGGATATCCAGGATGGGAAAGACATGGCAGTATACACCGGTTCTCTTCCTTTCCCTGAAGATGTGGTCTTTCCTGTAAGAACAGGAGAGATCCGCGGCTTTAAAGTAGTGGATGTCCCTGTAGCTCTATTCCAGTTCCACCCCCTCCAGGGAAGCCTTTTCAAGCTCGTAGGGGCTAACCTGTGTATTTCATATTCAGACACAGCCCAACCCCTGGTTTCCGGATCCTACGATACAGGCTCGGATCGGATCGCTGAAGAAATGGTCAAAGATGCAGTGGTCAATTTTGGATCTGTGGCCTCCTCCTATGGAATCGATGCCTATCCGCTGGCGGGTAGCACTGAACCTCAACCTGCCACAGGAGGCTTTGCCATCATCACCACTAGTAACATCATTGATAATTCATCCATGCTAGGCACCTTTGCAGAGTGGAAAGAAAACATGGGATACGATGTCTTTCTCGTTTCCCAGGCCCAATGGGGTGGGGGAACCGGTGATGCTGCGGCTGAAAACATACGTAACTGGCTGAAGGACAATTACCAGTCTAAAAACCTGAAGTATGTCCTCCTGTTGGGAGATCCCGATCCCTTTGATGGTGATGTCCCGATGAAGATGTTATGGCCCAGGAATAATGCCACTTCCTATACCGATAACAATTATCGCCAGTCTCCCTCAGATCTCTATTATGCGGATCTTTCGGGTAATTGGGATAAGGACGGTGACGGTTTCTTCGGGGAAGGTGACGATGATATGGTATCAGGAGGTATAGATACTAACTGGGAAGTCTATGTAGGCAGGATACCTTTCTATGGAAGGGTCTCAGACCTGGACAACATCCTTGTCAAGCTGATGAATTATGAGAATGTACCGGCCAGTGAGACCCAATGGAGGATGAACGTTCTGCTACCCATGAAGCCAAGTGATGATTCTACCCCTGGTTACCAGCTTGGAGAGTCTATAAAGGATAATATAATACCTTCTACCTGGGGTTACCACAGGATATATGATGAGAGCTACGGTCTTACTCCTGCCCCTGAGCGTATACCCTGTACTTCTTCCAATGTAACCAATGACTGGAAGAATGGGAGTTATGGTGCTGTGGTGTGGTGGACCCATGGTTCTGCTACATCCGCCAGCAGCGTCATGGACTCCGCAAGTGCCTCTCAGCTGGATAACAACCGACCTTCCATGGTTTTCCAGGCGTCATGCAGCAATGCATATCCGGAGAATTCCAACAACCTGTCCTATGCCCTTCTTAAGAACGGTGCCGTCACCGCTATTGGTTCCACAAGGATATCATGGTACATAATTGGACAGACCTATTATTCCGGTAGTTCCTCGAGTGCTGGGTTATCTTACGATTTTTCCAGGAAGATCATCCAGGAAGGGAAAAACTGCGGAGATGCCCTTTTCCTCGTAAAGCAGGGGAAATATCCCAGTTCCTACTGGTGGATGAATTTTACGGATTTCAATATTTATGGAGATCCTTCCATTTCCCTGGCCGCATCATCCAACATTGATTACTATGACGTATCAGGCAGGGTGATGCTCGAGGAAGGGACCCCCCTTTCAGGGGCAACTGTAACTGTTGAAGGGGAATTTGTCTCCAGGCAGACTTCCAGTAACCTTAACGGTTATTACTCGGTAGATGTGCCTTCCGGGAATTATCTTGTCAGGGTTTCCAAGCCCACCTATGAGTTCAGCCCCAGGGAGGCTAATATCGAAATAACCAGCGGCAACGCTTCAGGTCCTGTTTTCGTAGCCAGCCCTCTCGATGAACCGACCAGGATCGATACTCCCACGGGTGGAGGCGGAGGCGGTGGCTGTAATGTTAATAGCGCCTTTTCGCCTTCCTGTATCCTTCTTCTTATGCCTCTGTCCGGGATGCTGCGCAGGAAAAGAAAGAGGGGGCAGATACGGGTCTGAGTCTAGAGCTCATGGAGTGGTGGCGGCGGGATACTTAACTAGATCCGGAGCACTAAATCATTGTATTCAAGAAGAATATATCCATCCATACAACGGAGAGGAACAGTACTTTTTCTACAGGAGGCACATGGATGCAGAACATTCCTGAAAACCTTAGGTCCAAAATAATAGATAATGTGTCTGTCTCTTTGGGAGATATTATAGAAACACTCTTTACCTTGCGAAAATGGGGTCCTCCTCCAGATAAGGCCAGGATAAAAGAAAGTGTACAAAGCTATTTAAATGGCCTTGAGGAAGGTTTCTGGTCAGATCTCTCAGGACCCTACAGCCGTTCAGGTTCGGCTTTCGATACAGATCGGCTTTCAAGGGATGTTATTCGCTCAATGGATAAGGTGATAGGCCTGAAAACGAGGAGCAGGGCGGAGATCATGGAGATATTTTTTTCAACAAGGAGGTTTTGTTCTTTCATGGCTGGAATACCTCTTACCGGCTATGATCCCAGAAGAGGTATCCGAAAAGAGAAGGCAAGAATGGCAGGTGAATTTTCCAGGTCTGTACAGAAAAAATACCGGCACCTGGACCTGGAAGAATATCATCTTTCCCGTATTCCAGGACGAAAACCGCAGGAAAGGGGCGGGCTTCCTAGAATAGGACCAAAGATACGCCTGTTTGGTGCCAATCTTTCAAAGGACCAGGTGAATAACAACCTGGCTCTATGGTCCAAGCGGGAAGATGAATTATATAACGGGTGAAATTGATCTTCTCGGAACAACCTGGCGCACAAAGGTAGAAGGGAGAGGACTGTCCTCTCCCTTCTACCTTTGTAGAGTTTGTCAGAAATTCAGGAACCACCACCTGGAAGAGGCAAAAGCAGCATATTCCTCCTGGAAGAACTGGAATAATTTTCTCTCTTCCACCCTGGATCTTAAAAGCTGAAGGGTTACAAAAGCTGTAAAAAGGAGAAGGTTGGACAGGGAGAAACGCCATATGCAGACCGCTCCAGCGGTGAGGATCTCCCCAAGGTACATGGGATGGCGTACCCACCTGTAAGGTCCTTTTGTAACGAGTTCCCTTACTTCGGCGGTGATGCTGAAGGATCTTCTGAGATACCATAAAGCCCATATAGTGAAAAAAGTGGTTACTGTCATAAAACCGAAGATGAGATAGAGCTTTTCAGGATCTGCCCTGAATGGACCATATGGTTGGGAAGTCAGGAAGAGAAAAGGTAGTGCGCTTGCCACTCCAGGCAGTACGATCTCTTTCCAACCCCTTGAATGTACCCTTGGATTGATCCTTGTTGCAAGGGATATGATAAATACAACGAAGATAAGGGTCTCCATGACCCAGAGAGGCTTGAAAAAGTAAAAGGGATATTCTCCGATCCTTTTGACCAGGAACAGAAAAAAGATCCCAAGAAGAAAGACTCTGACGATCCTGTGGATCCACAGATCAGGAAGGTATCTTCCAATCCATTTTAAGGGGTCAAGTCCTGTCATTTTCCTACCCTCCGGTTCGAGGTGTAAAAGAGATTACCAGCTTTGCATCTCCTGCCATAGTAAATCATCCCACAATAGGATATTATAAAAATGAGTGCACAGATCCATGATACATGGGTATGATATTATTACAAGGCAAAAGGTAAAAAGAAATTGCACATTACCACGATCATTTTGTCCAGGAGGTGTTGTTAAATGGTCAAGATAAAGAACATAGGCATCCTTACCGCCGGAGGTGACTGCGGAGGTCTTAATGCAGTGGTCAAAGGGGCGGCGCTGATGGCCGAGAGCATGGGTATTGGGGCATATATCATACATCACGGCTATGCTGGGTTGTATAACCTCATAGATTCGGACGACCAGCTTGTGAGACTCGACGAATCAAGGGTTGATGGAGTACCGTCCTTCATGGCTGGTTCAGAGGCAGGTCACTCCCGCGTTAAGATCGCGAAGATCTCTGACCCTGACAAGTATGGCAGGATAATGGCAGGGTTGAAAAAGTTCAATATCGACGGTCTTGTAATTTCCGGCGGGGATGATACGGGAAGCGTTATGGTGGACCTTGCCGAAAAAGGTCTACCCTGTGTACATGCTCCAAAGACCATGGACCTGGATCTGCAGACCTA
>JAFGMB010000079.1 GCA_016927765.1 Synergistales bacterium | reverse complement strand
TTTATATACCCCAATAACCATCATAAGGTAGTTGAACGGATACATTATACACAGTGACAAAAAGGTTTGTAAAAATAGTTACACCAATCACTAGGAAAGGGATTTCTCTGCGAAACAATAAGGATCCTCTGTGCTATCCCTCCTTTCATTCCGGATAAGATCTCTATTCGCTTTTCCTGACCAGGAAAACCGGATCACCCGGCCTCACCTGGCCTCCTTTCCTGACCTGTAGGAAAAACCCGGTGGTGGGCAACAGGCACCATCCCCTGTAGCTGTAGGAATGAGGTTCATCGGGGCCTTTCCCTTTCTCGAGGACCACCAGCTCAACCACGTCTCCGACCCTGAGGATATCTCCCATGCGGATGTCTTCAGGAAGACCTTTCACGAGGAGATTTTCAGCTAATGATCCCGGCGGGAAGCTGAAACCAGCTTCCTTTTCAGCTTCTGTGACATCTTCAGCCCTGAGAAGGCTTACATGCCTTGGTCCGAAGCCACAGTGGGAGTCGCCTTCAATTCCCTTATCCCGGAGAAATTCAGCTGCTTTGAGGGGTGCCTTCTGAATATCCCTGGATCTGCTTATACAAACTGCCAAGACCTCTGCCAAGGTTATACACCTCCAGAACCAGAATAATGAGGTTTTTCAAAATCATGGGGCGAAAGGGAGGGGATCCTGATGCTCACTTCGGATCATGAATTGATCCAGATCCTCTTCTGCGTAATATCAAGTAATACCTATTTTACAGCAAAATCAGGCTAATCTTACCATCAAAAGAAACGAAAAATCGCTTCCATTAAAACCTGTCAACTTAGGAAAGCAGTGATATGGCCCAGAGCGGGTATGAAGACCGGAAATACCGATTTTATGAGAGAAGTAAAAAAAAGAGCCCCTGAGGGGCTCCCGTGAGCTGATCTTGCCCGATCCTGTCATCCCAGCAGGAAAATAGTGATATACAGGAAAAGGGAGATGGTCCAGAGAGATGTACTTTTGATCATCATCTTGTAACTGCCAAGATATGTGACCTTTACCCGGGCCGCCTTGGGAGAAAGATTGCTGGAAAGGACAAGGTTCTCAACCATACAGGTCACCAGCACCCATAGAAAAGCCAGCAGAAGGAATTTAAGAAGTGTGACCGGGTAATAGGAAGGTTCCATGGCAGAAAAGACCACGAAGAAATGGCTCAGGAAAATAAAACCTATGACCCATCGCAAAGGACGTATGGCCTTACCTGTCATTTCAAAATTCAAAAGACTGTAAGGGTTGATGATACTTTTTTCTCCCCAGGAAGAAAAGTCAGAAAGCCTTTTTTTGAGTGCGATATTTTCCATCAAGCATATCCCCTTTTCTTGGAATTTATTCCGGCCCAACCCAATGAGCACTTGCAGACGGTATAAAGTAACCAGGAGGCAGAAAAAATGACAAGGTTACATGTTATTCCGAACTTCTTAATAATATACCATTACTTGAAGATAAGTGGGGATGAATCTTAGAGTAGATCAAAATTTTCACTCTTTTCAACCTTGTTAAAAAAAAGAGGCAGGCGACCGGTAGTTCCCGGCCGCCTGCCTCTGAGACGTCTCTACAGGATCAACTCAAAAGCTCTCGCAGCTTCGCTATATCCTGATTGATACGCTGCAGGAATTCTTCTCTTTTCTCAGGATCCAGGCCCTGGGCCTGCGGATCTGATTCAAGGAATTTTTTCTTTTTTTCGAGAAGATCTAGCCTTTCAAGTCTTTCCTTCAATGCCTTGTCTTCATCCTGGATGGAGACAAGACTGTCATCTTCACGCACAAAAGCTCTGCTCATTTAAGATCACCTACCCTACCTTTCGTTTCATTAATAGCCCGGTTTTCTGATCACATAAAGAAAAAATTCAGCACCTCTTTGCAAGCACTGAATTCAATATGATGACCAATTAGTTTTCATGGAGAACACTTTTTCAACACCGGGTTGTAAAAATCATCAATTCCTGTGAAGATACTCTGTAGTCTTGCGAAAACTGATCTGAAAACACCCAAACTCTTGCATACAAGCAATATGACCAAGTATTACATATTTTAGTCAGCTTTGGTAAAAAGTCAAGAGGTTTACAGTTCTGGTAACCGGACTTTTCCGGTGCTGATAGGGATCGACAAGGTTAGGGACAACTCCGGGAGGTGGATCATGACAGGTCCAAAAGAGGAATTCTTCAGGGGCGGAAGATCTGTAATGCCTATACTGATAGGCCTTATGCCTTTTGCAGTAGTATTCGGATTCGCCATGAAAGATGCCTCCATGACAGGTCCGCAAAGCACTTTCTTCTCCCTTTCCCTTCTTGCCGGGGCTTCCCAGCTGGCTGCGGTTCATCTTTATGCAGCTAAAACACCGGCATTGATAATCATTGCCACGGTCATTGCCATAAACCTGAGGTACTCCATGTACAGCCTGTCCCTACAGGATCTGTTCCAAAAAAGATCTTTTGGAGAACGCCTTTTTGCAGCTTTCATCGTTTCCGACCAGTCCTATGCCTTCACCATGACCGAGGTGGAAAAGAACCCTCAGAACTCTCTTATAACCTTTTTCTTCCTGGGGGCATCGGTATGTATATACATGACATGGCTGGCAGGCATATTCCTGGGTTACAACCTGGGAACCATAATCCCAGCCGGGCTTTCTCTCGATTTCGCCATACCCCTTGTTTTCATGTCCCTGCTGATTCCTCATCTGAAGGGGCGGGACAGGCAGATATCGGCTCTCTCGGGAGCGGTCGCGGCCATTATCCTCGTACCGGTATTACCTCTGAACTCGGGACTCCTGGTAGCCATGATCACAGGCATATGCTGCGGGATGGCTTACAGCTCTGTTAAGAAAAAGAAGGTGGATTGATTGTACTATTATCTTCTCTTCGCTGTGATAGCACTATCATCCCTGGTGATCAAGGGATTGTTCCTGTGCTTTATCCCCCCCCATAAAATCCCGCCCTTCTTCGAGAAGACTCTGAGATATATACCCCCTGCAGCGCTCTCTGCCCTTGTGGCCCCTTCCATTATCTATGCAAAGGGGGCTGAAGGCATGGTGATCTCCTCTCCTCGGATACTTGCCGGTGGCCTGGCCTTCCTGGTGGCCATGAAAAGCAGGAATATTTTCGTGACCATTGTCTCAGGGATGATCCTGCTATGGGCCTTTTCCTGTTTTGTCCCCTTTTAGGCTCTCCTCTTTCTATTTGTACAGTAAATTTAATCTCTTTACGGGGGAATGGATAATTCTCCTGAAATATGGTAGCTTTTGAAGACTTGCCTGAAGGGTGCTATCCCCAGGGCTTATCTTCAAGGGTACGGGCGTTCATGATGGGGTATCCTGAAAGAGGAAGTTACATGGAACGAGCCAAAAGAAGAGTCCTTATCGCTGACAGCGCATTGCTTATGGTAGCCCTTTTCTGGGGATACGGTTTTGTGGCCATGAAAGACGGCCTCGATTCATTCCCCATTTTCTGGCTTACGGCTTTGCGGTTTACATCCGCTTTTGCCATTATGCTGACCCTGTTCTGGAGAAAACTGGCCAGGGTGACTTTCCGGGAACTCAAAGCAGGCCTGATGATCGGCACACTGCTCTTCCTCGGATTTGTAGCCCAGACCCTGGCTCTTGAATATACCACCGTTGGGAAGGTGGCCTTCCTGACCACGGTCTACGTGGTACTGGTCCCCTTTCTCTCATGGTTCTACTATAAGCGATCTCCAGGAGTGACAGCATTTATCGCATCCCTCGTATGTATCGCAGGAATGGGGCTTCTTTCACTGGACTCCGGGATGTCTTTCGGGCTTGGAGAAGGCCTTACCCTGGCATGTGCCATATTTTTCTCTCTTCATCTTCTGTTGATCGAGCATTCCATGAAAGATATGGATGCAGTGGTCATATCGGCAGTCCAGATAGGAGTTGTGGCAATATACAGCCTGGCAGGAGCCCTGTTATTCGAGACATGGCCAGAACAGATCTCCTCCACCTCGGTGTGGAGCATCGGATTCTCTTCCCTTTTCTGTACGGTCCTGGCCTTTCTGATACAGACCAATGCGCAGAAGTTCACACCCTCCACACATACAGCCATATTGTTGAGCCTGGAATCCGTGTTCGGGGCCATATTCGGTGTAATTCTCCTTGGTGACCCCCTTACCCTGAAGATCACTGCAGGATTTGCCCTGATCCTGGCAGCCGTCCTTATAACAGAACTGACACCTTTTCTGAAAAGGATCCCCCGGCGATCAAAAAGTCGCACTTCTGCTACTGTTCTTGAATAAGCACACTAAAGAAAGCCCGGCTCATGAAGCCACGGCGTTCTTTCAAATTCACGGAAACAGGATCGAGGGATAAGCCCGGATAAGGAGATCTTCTTTTCATGGATCGCCTGCCCTCTCTTTGAGCCCGGCAATGTTCTCTATAAAGAATAACTTGTGCCTGTTATCATGAAATTCAGGTCCTGACAGGCATAAAATGATCTAAACCTCTCCATCCATACCTGGATCCCGACGCAAAGCCATAAGTTCCAGGAGGAACATTCCGGCAGAGAGCAAAAAGACTGGACCGTAACCAAGAAAACCGCCGGTAGATGCGATCAGGGGAGGTACCAGGAAAAAACCGATACCCCAAAGAAGATAGAAGACCCCTGAGATGGAACCTTTCAATGAATCAGGGACCGCATCATTGAGCAGTACCATGGAGGAAACGCAGAACATGCCAAGGCCGCAACTGGCCAGAAACAGAAAAACAAAGACCAGGATCTTATTTAACCACATGAAAGGCGCCAATCCGGCTGCAACCATCAACAACCCGATATACATGATATTGTCCCGTCCTCTCCTGTCAGAGATCCTTCCACCCATGACCTGTGCGAAACTGATGGCAATATAGAAAAGAGCAAAGAACGCACCTACCTCACTCTGGGCAAAACCCTTCCGGCTCAGAAGAACACCAGGGATAACTGTGAGAAATACACCGTAGCCCCCTCCATAAAGACAGACCCCTGCATAGATCGCCGGTCGCCGTATTTCTTTGAGAGCATGAAATACCTTTCCGTAAGTCGGGGCCTCCAGGGTGGATCTTTCAAGGCTACTGAAAGGCTCTCTAACAAAAAGACCAACTATTACTGCACCTGTCAGGCCACAGACCGCATAAAGCAGGAATGCTTCGTTACCCCTCCAGACAGTATATACGAACACGCTGAGCAGGCTCCCCACGGTCAATCCCAAATGGATCGAAGCGTTGTACTTCCCGATGGCCTCCCCCTTTGAGAGGGGATAGATCAATGACAGCAGCGCCGGGGCAAGAGCCCATACGGGTATTTCCCCTATCCCCTGTAATATCCTTCCGCCAAGGAGACTCCAGACATTTTCTGCCCTGAAGTACAACAGACCGGTCATGGCAGCGATGAGATAGCCTGCCATGAGAAAAGGCTTGAATCCGTAACGATCCCCCAGATGACCCACAGGAAGCTGTAAAAGGACGAAGGGAACAGCAAATGCTGAGGCCAGATAACCCACCTGACCCATGGAACCGGACAGATCGATGACCCTGCTGGGCAGGAGAGCGACGATCAGTCCTACTCCCACCATCTGAAAGAAAGCGGCGACACAGAGTGGAATAGATGAATTCTGTCTTCCCATAGGCAGCATCCCTTTGACTTTCATGTAATTCCCTCCTGGTCTCTTCAAAAGAGAACAGGAATGGGATTTCAGTATCATTATTACCATACCACAGTTTATTAGTGCAATAGGGTTACATTTCAGTACGAAAAAGATTATATTAGTAATTGATCTTTCAGCACAGGAGTGATGATGATGGAAGATTTCGAGCTCATGGGCAAGTTCTATCTTGGAAAGGAAATGGATCCCCAGGGAAAAGGAATGACCGATAACATCCTCCTTTATGATTCCAGGGACCTTACCACCCACGCCATGATAATCGGGATGACCGGAAGCGGTAAAACAGGGCTGGGCATAGCACTGCTTGAGGAAGCCCTGATGGACAACATACCCGTGATAGCCATCGACCCTAAAGGCGACATCACCAACCTGCTGCTCTCTTTTCCGGATCACAGGGCCGAGGATTATCTTCCATGGGTGAATCCCCAACAGGCCGTCTCGGAAGGGCTTTCCCCGGCGAAATTCGCATCAAGGGAAGCTTCAAAATGGGAAAAGGGGCTTGCCGGGTGGGGCATAGACTCCAAAAGGATCACCCGAATGAGGGATTCTGTTAATTTCAGCATTTTCACCCCGGGAAGCGATGCCGGCATAAGGATAGATCTGCTGGGCTCCTTCAGATATCCACCGAAGAATATCTTCAGTGACAGGGACCTTTTTCTTGAAAGGGTCCAGGGCACCGCAACCAACCTGCTATCCCTGCTGAATATCGAATCTGATCCTATCTCGGGCAGGGAACATCTCCTGATCTCCAGAATCTTAGAGAATGCCTGGATGGAAGGCAGAAATGTGGACCTGCCCATGATGATCGCCCAGGTCCAGGACCCACCCTTCAGCAAAATAGGGGTCATGTCCACGGATTCCTTCTATCCTCCTGATGACCGATTCAAACTTGCCCTTGCCCTCAATCAGATCCTGGCATCGCCTTCCTTCAGCCAGTGGATGACCGGGGTTCCCCTGGAAATGGGCAATTTTCTGCACACTCCAGAAGGAAAGCCCCGGGCCTCCATATTCACTATTTCCCACCTTTCGGACAGCGAAAGGATGTTCTTTATTTCCATGTTCCTGAACGAACTGATAGGGTGGATGAGATCCCAGTCCGGTACGTCAAGCCTCAGGGCCGTTCTATATATAGATGAGCTCTTCGGATATATGCCCCCGGTCAAAGAACCTCCAACAAAAAAACCCTTGCTTACCCTTCTAAAACAGGCAAGGGCTTTCGGTATCGGGCTAGTCCTATCCACACAGAATCCTGTTGACCTGGATTACAAGGGGCTTTCGAACATGGGAACATGGTTCATAGGGAGACTTCAGACCAGGGGCGACAAGGAAAGGGTCCTGGAAGGAATGGAAAGACTCGAGAGCACATCTGGATCTGACCGCCAGTTCCTCGACAAGGCTATCACAGGTCTGAAAAAGAGGGAATTCCTCCTGAACAACGTTCACGAGAACAGTCCTTCCATTTTCAGCACCAGGTGGGTCATGTCATACCTCAGTGGACCAATGACCAGGGAACAGATCAGGTCACTCATGGAAGACAACAAAGTATCTCCTCTTCCCACAATCGAAAAAGTGGCTGAAAGAGCTTTCCCCGGAAAAGGAGTGGCTTCTTCAACGAAGCCGGCCATAGCACCGGAAATAAACGAATTCTTTATAGAAATCCCGAAGTTGTCTGAAACCACGGTTTACAAACCATACATACTGGGAATAGCCGAATCCTGGTATTCCAACTCAACGCTGGGTGTCCAGGAAAAGATCCTGTTTCCCCTTGTCACGGAAGCTCCACCGGAAAACCTGAAACCCGAATGGGAAAATGCTCCTGCTCTTGAAATATCACCGGAAGATCTTCAGAGAGAGGGAACAGAGGATATCCCATTTCTGGAACTGCCGGAAGTTCTGGCCGAACCAGGGAATTACAGGACCTGGGAAAGGGCATTTCAGACATGGATCAGGCATAACAAGCCCCTGGTGATATTCAGGAACCGGTCCCTTAAATTAGCCAGCGAGCCTGGTGAGGGAAAGGGCGATTTTGATATACGCGTGGAGGAAGCCATCCGGGAAAAAAGGGATATGGAAGTTGAAAAACTGAGAAAGAAATACGACAGCAGGATGGCCACCCTCCAGAAACAGCTTCTGGCCGCAGAACAGGCTATTGCCAGGGAAAGTGAACAGGCCAGGAACAGGAACATTGAAACGGTCATATCCTTCGGTTCTGCCATAGCCGGGGCACTCCTGGGCAGGAAAAGCATAACCTCCACTTCCACCTACAGGGTCGGTACTGCACTCTCTAAAGCGGGAAGCCTGAGGAAGGACAAAATGGATGTGGAAAGAGCCAGGGAAAGAGCCGAACTTCTCAAGGAGAGGATGGCAGAACTCGAAACGGCCATGGCGGAGGAGATAGAAAAACTGTCTGAGAACCTGGAGAGTTATCGGGAGGCGACCCAGGAATATCCCATCCGGCCCAAAAGCACAGATATCCATATCAAGGTCTTCGGGCTTGCATGGATACCTGTGGAGGCAGACCATTAGATCCACAGTCCTGAATTGGGTCAAAGGGAACTCACCACAGAATCGCCAGAAATGGAACAACAGGAGGCAGCGCAGGATCAGCTTTTATCCGGCTGCCTCTTTCCTGACATAGTCTCCGGATCAGATTTTATGAAAAAGGGGGATCAGCAGAGGATATAAAAGGAAATACATCTTCCTCCGGACAGAAAAGAGGAAAGAGAATCTACTCTCTTCCCTCTATCCGACCTATTAATGATCTCATAAATGGTCTATGGTTATCTGTCTTCAAAAATAGAGGAAGTTCCTGGAGAACTCCTCCGATCCTTCCCTGTAACCCAGACTTAAATTGTACATTTCAATGGCAAGACTTGTAGTTTCAGGCAGACAGATATTGATATCCCTGGCCTCTCTGTTTATCTCTCCGATGGCTCGATCTATTTCATTCAGATAGCGCCTGGCCGTGATAGCCTGTTCATTCTCATCCATACCGACCGGGAGGTTGAATTCAAGCAGGTTCGAACCCCAGATACAGGCTTTGGGTAACTGCAGCTCCATATCCGGGTAAAACTCAAATAGTTTGGGGTCTCCATGAAAGAAAACCCTGATCACGAAAGTTTCCAGGTCACTGTTCCGGACAGCACTGGCTTTGATGATCCCGTCCACTTCTCTGCGAAAGGTCACAGGCTCCAGATATCTTTCCGAATATATGGTGTTGATGAACAATTCCTTGTTCCGGATGATCTGTCCAGGAATAGCCAGGCTAGCAACACGATCATAAATAGCGTGTAAAACTTCATTCCGCAACTCGATAATGGGTCGTGCAAAAAGATCCTGGATCATTGTATTCACTTCCCTTAATTTTTTGGTCTCATCCCCGAAAGGCTTTACCTCCACATCTGATCCTGCGGTTCATGAATTAAGCTGGTCCTCTCAAGGATTGACCTGACCTCTTCCTGCCGTACCAGGGCATCCGAGGTTCCCCCAAGAAATTCCAGGAACCAGGTCTCATGTTCCATCTTTTCGATGAGGATCCTGTTGGCAAGATCATAGGTCCTTCTATCCCCG
>JAFGMB010000078.1 GCA_016927765.1 Synergistales bacterium | reverse complement strand
CTCCTCATGCACGCCATGGGACCCAACGTGGCTGGCGTCATAGGAACCGCTGTAGCTGCGGGTACCATGTTGACATTGTTGAGTTGAGATAGACCCACCAAGCCAAAAAACCATAACAGATCTTCAAAGGGAGCCTCAAGGCTCCCTTTTTTCATATGAGAAAATCTTGTGGTTAACCCTTTCATGCAAAGGGTAGGTACATTGTTCACAAGCTTGAATTATCATCCATTATTAGATCCGGGAGACCCTTCTTCAGTTGCAATGATATACTGGTAAAATCATCTCTCTAGAGCGGCTTTAAATAGGTCATCAGTGAAGTTACAGAGGACTGTATGAACAGGAGGCTCCTATGATGGAGAAGATCTTTCAGTATCTGGTAATTATTTCCGGAGGGATTTCGGGTGTGTTGCTTAAACTTCCTGCGGGCGCTCTATTGGGAGGGCTTGCAGGTGGGTTATTATTTAAATATTTTTATGGATTTCCGGTACAGAATGCAAAAATCCTGTCTTTTATCGCCCAGATATTAGTAGCCTATGTAATAGTGGCAGGTGCAGATATTTCCGCCCTGAAAACGTTGCCTAGACTGGTTCCTGTTGCGGTAGTGTATAGTCTTCTTCTCCTTGCTTTCAGCATCTTTCTTGCCTTTGTATGTTCCCGTTTCTTTGAAATAGACCTCTTTACCGCTTTTTTCGCCATGCCACCAGGAGGCCTTACAGGATTGGGTCTTGTCGCAGCTGAAGTGGGTGCTGATGCTCCTACGGTCATTCTTTTTCACGTTACCAGGATCATCATTGTTGTAATGACCGTTCCCATGATCGCTAAACTCTTCTGTCGGTAAGTGAATGGGAAAATATTGACTCTTTAATAGCAGTGAAAAGGAGGTCCATTGTTGTCCCGATTCAGTGTGACCGGGGGATCCAGCCCCCTGCAAGGCGTTTTTATAAAAAGACTGAACCGTTTTCTTGTGGAATGTGAAGTGGAAGGCCAAAAACATCAGGCTTTTCTCGCAAACCCTGGAAGGCTTTGGGAATATCTTTTTCCAGGAAATGTTATACTTCTAACCCCCCATTCCATTTCCTCCACCAGGAAAACAGAGCTCACTGTGTCAGGCATCCTTAAAGACGAGGCATGGGTGATGCTTGATACCCATGCCTCGAATAAAGCTGTTTCATGGCTGATTTCACATCGACTTATCCCCGGCCTGGAGGATTTTCGAGTTATCCGTGAAGAGATATCCCTAGGAACGTCCCGTTTCGATCTTCTACTTCAGGATATGGAGGGTCCACTTTTCCTTGAAGTCAAGTCCTGCACTCTTTTCGGAAACTCTATAGCCATGTTCCCGGATGCTCCCTCTGATCGGGCGACAAGGCATGTCAGGGAGCTCCAAAATCATTCCCGGAAGGGAGGAAGATCTGCGGTCCTGTTCCTCGTACATTCCAGAAAACCCTCTTATTTCCTTCCCGATTATCATACTGATCCTGCTTTTTCCAGGGCTCTTTATGATGCCAGGCAAGATATCAGGATCATGGCAGTCTCTGTTTCCTGGGACCGGGACTTATCTATTTGTGAAGATCGAACGGGTGTTCTGGATATTCCCTGGGCTGTTATAGAGAAAGAAGCTCGGGACAGTGGTTCTTACCTGTTGATACTTGAGCTGGGTGCAGATCTGGATATCTGTGTTGGCTCTCTGGGAAATATCCACTTCCGATCAGGTTTTTACGTATATGTAGGTACTGCCGCCAGGGGGCTTGAACAACGTTTGAGCAGGCATTTGAGGAAAAGAAAAAGATTTCACTGGCACATTGACCATTTGAGAGATCATGCTCAAAAGGTAAGAGCCCTCCCCATTAGAACTTCCTTCCCTCTTGAATGTATTCTGGCAGATAGGATGAGGATGATATCCGAAGAGTCGGTCAAGGGCTTCGGCAGTTCAGATTGTGACTGTTCCAGTCATCTCTTTTTTATGAAGGAAGATCCTTTTAATAACAGATCCTTCGTTCAGGGTTTACTTGATTTCCGGATCAACAGGATCGAACAGCTTATATAAGGATCTCAATTTCGTTGGCACTCATCTTGCTGGTATAATAATTTTTGACAGTGCGATTTTGTTCTGTATTCCTTTAATTCACCAACACTGAGGAGGCGATATTCATGTCGGGTTACCACGAACCTGTAGAGGAAATGAAGCAGCAGGACAGAGATTTTTCCAGGGCTCTTAACAGCATGAAGGAAGAGATCGAGGCGGTGGATTGGTATCACCAAAGAGTTGCCACTACCACTGATCCCACCCTTAAGGCGATACTGGAACACAATAGAAATGAAGAAATAGAACATGCCTGCATGATCCTCGAATGGTTACGAAGGAACATGATGCCGTGGGATGATCAGTTGAAAACTTACCTTTTCACTAAACTGCCCATTACTGAGATCGAGGGTGCAGAAAACGGTCAGGAAACTCCCGAAGAGAAGTCTCCCTCAACTAAGGGAACTTTGAACATTGGAAACCTTCGATAGTAATCTGAAATGAAAGGGGATAGATCAATGGATATTTTAAAGAGATCAATTTCCAACATCACTGATGAAGCCTGGGCTGAAATCGATACTCAGGCTGTAAGGGTTCTGAAAGCGACTCTTTCCGCCAGGAAGTTTGTTGATGTTCTTGGACCTTTTGGGTGGGATTATGCGGCTTTTCCACTTGGCAAACTCAGGGTTCCGAAAGAAGGAACTAAGGATGAAGTGAGGTTTGGGATTCACCAGGTTATGCCTCTGGTTGAAAGCCGTGCATTTTTTGAGCTGGATGTCTGGGAACTGGATAATATAACCAGGGGTTCCAAGAATCCCGATCTTGGGCCTCTTGAAGAAGCTGTTAGAAAGATCGCTCTTTTCGAAGAGAAAGCTATCTACCAGGGGATGGAAGAGGCATGCATTCTCGGGATTTCCCAGGTATCAACGGAAAGTTCTTTAAAGGGTACCCTTGAAAAGCTTCTTGATACCCTCACAAAAGCAGTAATAGACCTCCAGAAAAAATCTGTAGAAGGTCCCTATGCACTGATTGCTGATCAGTCCTTATGGCAATATATCCTGGCAAGATCGGGCGGTTATCCACTTAAAAAAAGCATTGAGACCCTTCTTGACGGAGGGATAATCCTCTCTCCGAACCTCGAGGGAAGCTATGTGGTATCTATGAGAGGCGGAGATATGGAGATGGTCCTGGGGCAGGATTTCTCCATTGGTTACCACAGCGGGAACAAAGAGAAGGTAAAACTCTTCATCACGGAATCCTTCACTTTCAGGGTGGTCAATCCTGAAGCCATTGTGCCCATAAACATCTGATCGCTGCCATGTTACCCTGAGACAGACAAGACCCGGAGAGAGTAGTCACAGCCATTCCCTCCGGGTCTTTCATTTCCTTTTGTTCAATATCAGTTTATTGGGGTATTCTTCTCAGAATATTACCCACAGGGCAGAAAGAACACCATGCCCGCTGGTTGTTCCAGAATGCCAGCGGCAATGCTATGGCAGATGATAAAATGCACATTCTGACAAGAACCGTCCCAAGCCTGATCAAGCCATCTTCCGGCCATGGGGCAAAGAGTCCAGACAGGTAAAGCTGGAGCCCAAAAAACCCGAGGAACATTACCAGTACTGTCCTTCGGAAGGTCTTGCTCAATAGCCAGAGGGGAATAGGTCTGGTTGGGGATAATCTGGAAATCATCACATCCAGGAAGCTGCCCCTGGGGCAATAAGAGGAGCACCATTTCTTTCTTTTTCCCACGATTATCACCAGACCCATATAAGAAAAAACCAGTGTTCCAAGAATGGGATACCTCAGGCCCAGGGTTATTACAATTAAATAGGCAATACTCAATAGAATCCTCATAAAGACCTTTCCCTCCCTGACTGAAATACTCATAGGGGGTATCTTACCCGGGGAGGGAAAGGAAGTCAAGAGAAAAGGCTGTTATGTAGGTATGATAAGGACCGGACAGGATGTTTTATCTATAAGAGCTTCAGCGGTGCTTCCCAGGATCAGTTGCCACATTTCTCCATGGGTTGCAAGGCCTACAACCAGTAGGGTCGGCTGGATCTCCATGATCTTTCTAGGGAGTTCCTCTTCCGGTTGGCCACTGATGACCTCAGCCAGTGTATCAGGATTCCATTTACTTACTTCTGATCGCACTTCTTCCAGGGCTTCTGTGGCTGCGTTCACCAGGTTCTGGGAACCCTCAGCAATCTCCAGGGGTAGCCCGTGAAGAAGATGGATAGTACTGGAGATACCTGAATCAGACAGAATATCTTTCATTCTTGTAAGAAGGAAATCTGTGCGTTCCGGGGAAAGGTCCAGGGTTATTATGATCTTTGTGAAGACATCTTCCTCAGGAAAATCCCCATTTCCTGTCCGAAGAAGAAATTGAGGTATTGCCATCTGCTTTACAAGGGGTAGTATTGATTCTCCCTTCAGGACCGGCAGTATGGCAAAGGAGCACTTTTCGGTATGGGCTATCTCAGGTAGAACTTCTTCCATGTTACCGGCTGTGGAAATGACTTTACACGAGATATCCGGAGCGACTATTGTATTACACAGTGTATCCAGTGTTACCTCGGCATCATGGACATACCTGGGAGTGTCAAGTCCTGCTGCAGGACTTACAACATGTACTGCCACAAGGGTAGAATGTTTTTGGAGAACCCTGTTGGCGATCCATGCAAGGCCTTTTTGTGAGCGAGGAGAAAGATCGACAGGATAAAGTATTCTTGTAAGCATTATTCAATACCTCCCAAATATTCTGATATCTTTAAGTATAGCTTAAAAATCCTTCAATCTGAACATTTCGTTATAATAGGTAGGATCGTTGAAGGGAAGGAGATTGTTCAACAAATTGAAAAAGGAAATTACCTGGTTTATGATCCGCTTGATCTCGGGACTTTTCAGGATCCTGCCCCATGGAGTTGCT
>JAFGMB010000077.1 GCA_016927765.1 Synergistales bacterium | reverse complement strand
TGGGCTTTTGTGTAGAGAAAAGAATACGAACAGATCCGAGGCCATCAGGCAGCTTATCAGGGAAGCTGTGGCGAAAGAATCATGGGAACTGGAGGATGAAGAGGTCTATGGGACTATAACGATCTCATATGATCATCACAGTCATGATGCCACATCAACTCTGACCTCCATACAGCATGAGTTTGGAGATGTGATCATTTGCAGTACCCACATTCATGTGGATCATGATCACTGTCTTGAGGTAATTGTAACCAGAGGAAAATCAAGGATCATAAAGGATCTGGTCATAGAGCTGGGTAAACTAAGATGCATAGAAAGGGTCTCCCCGGTTATTACTACCATAATATGAAGGGCAGCCAACGGCTGCCCTTTACTATATACCTCAAGATGAGCAAGGTTTCTTCTTCATGGATTCCCCTTCTAGGAGGATCAGCAATTTGTTTTTACACTTGGGACATTTGAGGTCTGTGTCCTTGCAGGATACTTCGAATTCATTCCCGCATTCCGCACATTTGAAACGACGAGTTTCTTCACTCATTGAAATTATCTCCCCTTTCCAAACAGACACAAGAATTTCAGAAAAACCATACTCTTCCGGAAAAAATAACCGGAAAGAATTATATCATCAGATCTGAGCATGAATGTTAAATATTTCCAAGAGTAGCTACCATTACAGCTTTAATGGTATGCATTCTATTCTCTGCTTCATCGAAGACTTTCGAGCTGTCCGATTCAAACACCTCTTCAGTGACTTCCTGCCCCTTGTTGGCAGGCAGGCAATGAAGGAATATGGTATCCGGGTTCCCTGTTGCTGACATCAGATCGGCATTTACCTGGTAGGGCCTTAACAGCTGTTCCCTTTCCTGTTTCTTTGCTTCCTCACCCATTGATGCCCATACGTCTGTATAAATGGCATTTGCTCCCTTTACTGCCTTGAATGGATCTTCTTCAAGAGATATGGTGCAGTTATTGGAAGCTGCTATCTGAACACATCTGTTGTAAAGATCCTCTTCCGGCCAAAGAGACCTGGGAGCCCCGATAACGAAGTCAAGTCCCATTCTGGCTGCCCCGATCATTAGTGAGTTAGCCATATTATTCCTTCCGTCACCTACATAGACAAGCTTAAGTCCCTTGAGTTTTCCAAAGACCTCCATTATGGTGAGGAGGTCAGCAAGTATCTGTGTTGGATGATACATGTCAGTCAGGCCATTCCAGACAGGTACGCCGGAATACTCGGCAAGAGCTTCAACAATGGCCTGGTCGAAACCTCTGAACTGAATACCATCAAACATCCTTCCAAGAACTCTGGCAGTATCCCTGATATCTTCCTTCAGTCCCAGGTGAATATCATTCTTCCCAAGAAATTCTGCATATGCACCTTCATCCTGGCAGGCTACGGTGAAGGCACACCTGGTTCTTGTGGAGGCTTTTTCAAAGATCAGGGCAATGTTCCTGCCTTCAAGGGTCGTCCCCCTGATGCCTGCCCTTTTTTTGGATTTCAGATCTCTGGACAGATCAAGGAGATACTGGATCTCTGAAGAGGAGAAATCCAGCAGTGTAAGAAAACTTTTTCCTTTCAGGTTAATAGGCATTACCTTATCCCTCCTGCTTTATTTAAGCTCCGACCTTAGCAGTGGCATTGTCATACAGCGCGGGCCGCCTCTGCCCCTACCAAGTTCAGAACCTTTTATTTCAAGAACTCTTATCCCGGCATCTGAAAGTGCTGCATTGGTGATCTTGTTCCTTTCATAGGAAATGACAAGACCGGGTGAAATTGCAAAAAGATTGGATCCATCGTTCCATTGATCACGCATCGCCATGATAGGATCCCCGGCACCTGCTTCAACAAAGGAAATATAGTCTATTGAAAGGGCTTTTTCAAGTGCATTTCGAAGATCATCGTGCTCCATGATAGAGTTGATCTCACCATTTGCCGTGAAGTCAATTTCCCAGATCTTGATATGATCGCAAATATCTTTGAAAATTGCAAAAGTATCCTGGCGGACCATGGTAAGTACAGTATCTAGATGCATGGCAGAACGGGTCTTTGGGATATTGATCGCCATTATCTTCCTTGGGTCACCCAGCTTTGATAAAGTCTTCCCCAGTTCATATATGGCTGCCGGGTTTGTCCTCTGGCTGATACCTATGGCAAGAAAACTTTCAGATAATATCAGTACGTCACCACCTTCAATAGTGAGCAGGGATTGTGATGACCTGTTCAATTCAGTGATAACATTGGATTTATTTCGAAAATCCCGGTGATGGCTGAAAACATACCTGCCAATATTGCTTTCCCTCTTTCGTGCAGGGAAACTCATGGAAGAAATTACCAGGTTGCTTCCAATGCAGAAATAGGGATCTCTCTGAAAATACAGGTTTGGGAGCGGATTTATAAGAAAATCCTCCTTTTTCAATACATCCAGTACGAAAGACCATTCAGGTTTCCTGAATTGATGTTCAAGAAATTCCCCCTTGGTGAGCCCAGCCAGGATAATATCAGCTACATAACCACTATCCATGCCCAGCATATCCTTTTTTAAGATACTTCGAAGGAAGTCATCCAGTGGGGCATTCAAAAGAATGTCCTCGATCAAGGCTCCCCTTACTTCAAGGTCATCAAGAATATCAACCAGCAGGTCTCGCAGGTAGAGAACTTCTACCCCATATTCTTTCAGGGTGGCAGCAAAAAGATCATGTTCCTTCTGGGCTCCCTCAAGCCACAACAGGTCATCGAACAGAAGCTCATCCTTATTCAGGACAGTTAATCGATCCAGCTCTTTACCTGGTCTTCGCAAAAGAACTTTCTTAAGGTCACCGATCTCAGAGTTAACCATTACCGTCTGGCCGTTCATGCGCTTACTCCCCTTCCCCCCCATGGTATATTTCAGTTACATCAATATCTAAAGCATGTATCTGATAAATGAAAAGATTCTAATAATTTATGGATCCCTTTCATTTTAATTCAATTAAAGCTTCCAAAAAAGGAGGCAGGACAAAACTGTTTGAATGTATCCTGGATGTGTAATACTTGCAATCCAGGGGAGCAGGATTTCTGGGTTCCTCCGGTGTCACGGTTTTTGAACCAACAGTGTATGTCCAGAACCCGGTTGGATAAGTCGGCATTGCTCCCCAGCAAAGTGATACTATTGGGAATACCTTTTCCATCTCTTTATAAGCCTGTTTTAGTAAGGATGCTTCCGCAAAGGGAGATTCAGTCTGAGCGATCATTATCCCTTCCGATCTGAGCGCTTCGAAAACATCAGTATAGAAAGGGGACTGGAAAAGGCCTGCGGCAAAATCAACCGGGTCAGTACTGTCCACTATCACTATATCAAATTCATGTTTGTGTTCCCTGATGAAAGTCAGTGCATCCATGTTAAGTATGGTTGCCCTCGGATCGTTCATTCCTGAACTCACATGGGGAAAGTAATCCCTGGAGGCCTGGACAACTTCACTGTCGATGTCGACAAGGATTGCCTCTTCAATGAATGGATGTTTCAGGCATTCACGGAGAACTCCTCCATCACCTCCTCCTATTATGAGTACCCTACGGGGGTGTGAATGTGCACAGATGGGAATATGGGCCATCATTTCGTGATAACAGAATTCGTCCTTTTCAGTTATCTGAATGGCACCGTCAAGGACCATGATCTTTCCGTATTCTTCTGTTTCTACTACGAGAATATCCTGAAATTCAGTTGTTTTATTCAACAGGATATTCTTTATTCTCAAACTGAGCTTCATATTAGGGCTCTGTTTTTCAGTGAACCAGATATCCATAATCCTTTTAGGCCATACTTCCATTGAGTTCCATCTCCTTCCTGAAAAAAGGGCATAGAGCAGCCACTGCCCCAAAATTTGCAACTTTGTGTTCCACGCATTTGAAACGCAGATCCTTCAGATCCATATTTCGTTGTTCCGATGAGTTCTTAAGTAATTTCTCGACTTCAAGGACAGCTTCCTCTGGTGAGCAGAAGCCGGAAAATGTTTCTAACAGTGCCGATTTGCCTGGATCCAAGGGTAGTCCCATTCCTATACATGCACTGATGATAGTGCCCGGGGAATCACTTGTGAGACAGGTACAGCAGACCGGCAGGACAGCGTTGTCTTTCAATTCCCAGGTTTCCCCATAAATCACATACCCATCTAGTACTGCTGAAGGAAAGCTGATCATATCCCTATTACCAAGGCCACATTGAGTGAATACCTTTATCAGGGACTCTTTCTCAGTAAGGGCATCTCCATATCCTGTCGCAAGAAATAATCCGGTACTCCCTTTCCTTATCAAAAGTTGCCTCCTTAAGCTGAAAATCCGGAAGGAGATTGAAAAAAATCTGACTTGAAAAAAGCATTCTTTCCAAGGATCATCCGGTATTCATTGACCCATTTTCTGATCATTGTGGATGGAATGGATGATCTTTTTCAGCATTGTCTTCATTTCATCAGTCTGACCATCTGCAATGACCTCGCCATTCCTGAATATCACAAGCCCTCCGGCTGTTCCCGCTATTCCAAGGTCGGCAGCTTTTGCTTCCCCAGGCCCGTTCACTTCACATCCCATAACAGCGAATTTGAATCCATCAGGTAATTCTTCGATAAGTGGTAGAAACTCTTTGATAATAGCTTGAATATCCGCTCTTTTCCTGCCACAGGTGGGGCAGGAAATAATTTCAGGTCCGTGATCTCTGATACCCAGTGTTCTGAGGATCTCAAAGCCCGTCTTAACTTCGCTGACCGGTGTATCAGTAAGACTTACCCTTAAGGTATCCCCGATCCCCTGGAAAAGGAGGAACGCAAGTCCGCAAGAGCTTTTAACGACCCCCCGTATTCCTGGTCCGGATTCGGTTATGCCTATATGAAAGGGGAAATCTCCATACTTTTGAGCTAAAAGGTAGTTGCTCCTCAAGCAATCACTTAGACGAGTTGATTTTGAGGACAAAATGATATCTTGAAAGTCTCTTTCAAGTAGAAGTTCCAATTGCTTTTCAACTGCGATCACCAGGGCTTTTGCAGCATCACCATTTGAGCTTTCCAGGATATCCCTGCTCAGGGAACCACTGTTGGCACCGATCCTTATCACCACTCTGTTCTGTTTTGCCAAATCCACTACATTGTCAAGCTCTGATGACGTGCCCATGTTCCCTGGATTGAGCCTTATCGAGGGGCAGCCAGATTCGATTGCTGCCAGAGCGAGTCTGAAATTGAAATGTATGTCTGCCATTAACGGAATCGGTGAATACGTTGTCAACTGGCGCAAAGCATCAACAAGGGAGATATCAGGAAAAGCTACCCGCACCAGCTCGCAACCAGAAGCCCATAACTGATCGATCTGTTCTTTACATGCTCTCAGATCTGAAAGAGGGACTTTAAGCATGCTTTCTATTCTGACTGGAGAAGAGCCACCAATATTTAAATTCCCTATCTTTACAGTGCGTTTTTTCATCTTTTTCCCCGCGATCTCTTCAGGAAATATCAAAGGCTATACATTTAAAGCTTATAAATTTATTGGAAGATCCGAAGGATGTCTTTCCATGTAATAAAGATCACCAGTGCGATAAGAAGGATAAAACCTGCAAAATGGATATAATTTTCAATTTTTTCCGGGACCTTTCTGCCACTTATCATTTCCAGAAATACGAATACCAGCCTTCCTCCATCCAGCCCGGGGAAAGGGAATAGATTTATCAGCCCCAGATTGAGATTGATGATCGCAAGGAAAGAAAGGAAAGACCAGAAACCTGATCGGGCAGCTTGTCCAGCCATGGAGGCAATTCCAACAGGGCCTGTGATATCGACCTCCGCACGATTTGTTAATAGAAAATAAATCCCTTTGATCCATTCTAGGCTCATCTGGAATATGTAGCTGAAAGCTTTTACTGTGGCTCCGGCCAGAGAGAACCTTAGAAAAGAAGGTCTTATTCCTAGAAGCGGAACACCGAGTTCCTTGTCCAGTGGAATGGTGACCTGGAATCTGAGGATCTCCTTCCCTCTTGATACGCTTATCTCAACAGGATTTTCTTGTAATGCCACCTTTTTGATAAGGTCAGACATTTCGGGCCAGTCAGCGACCTGGATGCCATTTATCTCTGTTATTACATCACCCTTGGCAAGCCCGATCTTTTCAGCCGGATATCCTGACATTAATTCTCCTACCATTGTACTTTGAAGATCAAGGATACCATGACCAGACAATAGCAGAGCCGTTAAAATGATCGCCAGGATAATATTGGACAGTGCGCCGTTGAAGAGGATAAAAAATCTCTGTATTGCCCTTTTGTCAGAGAAAGAACCATTATCCCGTATCTGTTCACCAGGTTTCTCTTCATCCATTCCCGCGAGCCTTACGAAGCCTCCTATGGGAAATATCCTGACAGACCAGAGTGTCCCCTCAAGGTTTCTTGTCTGCCAGATCACTGGTCCCATACCAAAAGCGAATTCGTGGACCTGAACACCTGCTAATCTTGCTGTTTTATAATGACCGTATTCATGGGAAATAACACAGATTGCAATTACAAGGAGAAAAGATAAGAGACTGACCATGGTATGACTCCTTCAATTATATTCTTGTTAGATCAATATCCGCATAATTCAGAACATTTTCTTCCTGCCCAAGCCACAAGTTCCCGGGCATCCTCTATCCCCCCAGGTATGGGGCCATTGTAGGAATGAAGCACTTTTTCTATCTTTTCGGGTATATCCATGAATGAAATATGACCTGAGAGAAAAGCACGGACTGCCACTTCGTCTGCACCTATAAGGATCGGAGGGAAAGGACCCTGCTCTCTCGCAACTTCAAGAGCAAGTCTAAGGCATGGAAAACGATTGATATCCGGCTCTTCAAAGGAAAGGTTATTGAATGAAAAGTGTTCTACCGGAAGGTCCAGCCCTTTCAGGTCAAGCCTTTCAGGATATGAAAGGCATATTGCCGCTGGTATTCTCATGTCTGGGGGACCTCCTACCATTTTCAATGTCCCATCAGTGAACTGGACCATGCCATGGATCATCGAATCGGGATGGATCACAGCAGATAACATATTCCAGGGAATATTGAAAAGGTAAATCGCTTCAAGGATCTCTATTCCCTTGTTCATAAGTGTGGCACTATCTATGGAAATCTTTGCCCCCATTTGCCACGTGGGATGTCTCAGTGCTTTTTCGGGTGTTATGTCGGCGAATTGATCCAGAGGGAGCTTACGGAAGGGGCCTCCTGATGCCGTAAGATAAACCATTCTTATCCGGTCATGTTCCTCGTGAAGGAGGGATTGCCAAATTGCATTATGTTCACTGTCAAGAGGCCTGATCCTGTTCAAAAGGGTATTCCCTTGATCGTTAAGCCATTGACCTGCTACAACAAGACTTTCTTTATTAGCGAGAGAGACCTCCTTGTCATTTTTCATTGCATTTATCAATGCCGGAATAGAAGAAGTGCCGGCTGAAGCAATTACAACATGATCAACTTCCGGATCTGACACAAGTTCAACCAGGCTCTTTTCTCCTCCCAGGATTTTAAGTCCATTGTCACTGTACTGTGACCTGAGTAGGTTTGACGCTTCTGTATCTGTTAGTGCTACAAGGGAAGGCTGGAATTCATTGATCAGGGAAGAGATCTTTTTAGTATTCGATCTCGCAGCTAATGACCTCACAACGAACTTATCAGGGAAGTGCCTGCAAATGCTCAATACGGAAGAGCCGACACTACCGGTACACCCTATGATACATAATCGTTTTTTATTCCCGTAACTCAACTCATGATCACTCCGAAGATCAGGTAAGTTAGGGTTGCACTGATAAGGATGCTGTCAAACCTGTCAAGAACACCACCATGTCCGGGTATCATCTCACCGCTGTCTTTGAGGCCCACTTCCCTTTTAAGGATCGACTCTCCAAGGTCACCGAACTGTCCTGCGATTCCACAGATCAATCCAATCAGGATAAAGATACTTGGAGGAAAACCAAGAGAATAAGCGACCACCGCTCCACCAAGAAGACTTCCTGCAAGCCCCCCCCAGAAGCCTTCCCATGTCTTTTTGGGGCTCACATTTTCACAGAGAGGATTTTTCCCCCATCTCGTACCTATAAGATAGGCGAAAACGTCACAAGACCAGGTACACATGAAAAGTGCGAGAAGTATGTACAGTCCCCTTGGGTAAGTCCTGAGATTGAACATAAATATCCAGGGAAGGACTACATAGATTATTCCTGAAAGGATCCCTGATAAATTCCAAATGGCATTGCTTACCCCGGTGTATTGTCTTCGGACTATCTCGATCAGCAGGATAAAAAAAGCAGTTATAGCAAGAACAGGACCAACATAAAGGTAAAAAAGTCCCTTCATGGCAGAAAGGAACAGAGCAATTGAAGCTAAAACTCCCAGACCTCTTGATATATGTGCTTTTTCTGAGATAAGTTGGTAGTATTCCCATAAGGATAGAACTGAAATGATTAAAGTGGCAAAAAACCACAACAGGCCACCTGAGAGTATTCCCCCTACGATAAGGAGCACTATGAAAATCCCGGAGATCATCCTTCTGGTATTTTCAGTTTTGAATCTTGAAAGATCAAATTTAGACAGTTCCATATCTTCTATTCCTTTGTGTATAGGATTCAATAGCTCGACTGAATTCTTCTTCGTTAAAATCGGGCCAAAGGATATCTGAAAAGTAGAATTCACTGTAACTGGATTGCCACAGCCAGAAATTACTGAGCCTGAGTTCTCCGCTGGTCCTTATTATCAGGTCAGGGTCAGGCACATCGGGCAGGTAAAGATAGTCCCTGAAGGTATCCTCGGAGATATTCAATTCTTTGCCGGCAGCGGCTTCGAGAATTATCCTCTGAAGGGCATCCATTATTTCCTGGCGGCCTCCGTAATTCAGACAGAGGATCAGCTGCATCTTTTTACAGGATAGGGTGGTTTCTTCAGCCTGATCCATAATATCTATGAGGTCCGACGGGAAAGGGTGCCTTCTTCCCGCAAACCGTATTCTCACATCGTTCTCTTTCAGTTCCTCGGCCTTACTTTTGAAATATAGACGGAAAAGCGAGATGAGAGCGCTTACTTCTTCTTTGGGACGTCTCCAGTTCTCCGAAGAGAATGCATAAAGGGATAAAAAGGAAATGCCCTTGTTGCTGGCTGTTCTTACAATTGATTCTACGGTCTGCACACCAGCACGGTGCCCCATTATTCGTGGAAGGTGTCTTTTTTGTGCCCACCTTCCATTTCCGTCCATAATAATGGCTACATGAGCCGGTGTAGGTCTTTCGATCATGTTTTTCAATTCATGATCCTTTCTGTCTATCGATCTCATCCAGCCTGCGTTTCACTTCCTGGATATCTTTCCATGTGAGTTCTTTTGGACTCCCAGGTTTTCTTGACTGGTTTCTGAGAAGATAGCTTGGATGGAACATGGGCATCAGATCTAGGCCTCTCCATTTGAACCAGTTCCCCCTTATCTTGCTGATACCCTCGGTTGTTTTCAATAGCCATTTTGTAGGAGTGCTGCCAAGACAGACAATTACCTCGGGATTGATCAAAGCTATCTGAGCTTCCAGATATTTATTGCATGCCATCATTTCTTCAAGGCTTGGTATTCTGTTATTTGGGGGCCTGCATTTTACGACATTCGATATAAAGACTTCTTTTCTTGATATCCCTGCTGCATCAAGTATCCTGGTCAGGAGTTTACCTGCTTTCCCGACAAATGGTCTACCCTCTCTGTCTTCTTCTGCTCCAGGTCCTTCGCCTATCAACATCAATGAAGCGTCAATAGGGCCTTCTCCAAATACCGTAAGATTGCGCCCCTTGTGTAATTCACAAAGAGTGCAGGTTTGCACTTTTTCCTGAAGGAGTCTCCAGCAGCTTTCTCTGGCACTGGAAATCTCTTCTTTTGAAGGGGCATACAGGATCTCACTTTCTCTCATTTAAAACCGCACCTCTTCCACGAAAACATCTACAGATCTGACATCCATTCCGGTGAAATAATTAATTGCTGAAACCACTCTCTTCTGGATAGTTCTGCTCAAATGATAAAAACTTTTTCCCTTGAGTTCGATATCCACATGTACCAGGACATCCAGCCTGTCATTATAAGATCTGATCTTGACTTCCTTGACCTGTACCACCTGGTTGGTGATCTTCACAACATGTTCAACTATCTGAGATACTGCATAGGTCTCAATACTGAGATTTCCAAAGAAACTGAAAGGCGGACGAACAACGGTCCGTTCGTCATCATGTTTGTCTTTGCTTTTCAGCAGCTCTCTTAAATGGCCAACAAGTTTCCCAGCGAAATTTTTACGCAATTGTGCCTGAGATACTGGAATTACATGATGACCATTCTGATGCCTTTCGTGTCTTGCTGCAGATATTTCCTGAGGAGTTGCAACTTCAGTGATGTCAATAAGTTTTTCGGGCTTGGGAATCCCAAGGTTCCTCGAGATCTTTTCAGCCATGGATCTTGAAGTCGCAACTATCATTATTCTGCATGGAGCATTTCTACCGATAAATTCTATAACACTTTGCCTATGTTCAGGGAATTGGAACAGGGCGCGCCTTATTGCCCTTATAAGGTTTTTTTCAGATTTAGCGCTTTTGCCGATCATGATCTTGCCTTTTGCGACTACTAAACCGTCATCTATAAGATAATCCACATTATTATTACGTGCGACCAATTGAGCTCTCCTGCTTTTGCCTGTACCCGCAGGGCCTATGAAAGCGATCACTGTGACTTCAGGTTTCCCGGAATCTACAAGATATCTTTTCAGGTTTCCGTCAGTTATTTCACGTGTCAATGTCCATCAACACCTTTTTTATCGAAGCCAGAAATCTCTCATTTCTTTCAGAAGTACCCACTGTTGTTATAAGGTAACCCGGAAGATGGTGTTCTTGCCCATTAATGACTGTTATTTCATCATTATACAGCGATAGGTAAACCTTCTCAGCCTGTTCTGGTAAACTCAGGAGCAGGTAGTTCGCTTGGGATGGGAGAGTTCTTACCCCCATCATTTCAAGACGATGAACCAGTCTTTCTCTTTCGGCCTTTACAGTTGCAATGCACTCCATGTAAGTCCTTTCATCTTTCAGAATCTGTATCGCTCTGGAAAGGTCATTAAATGAAGAAGGGGAAAGTTTTCCGATCTTTTCAAGATTTTCTGATATTATTCGAGGGAAAAATCCATATGCTACTGGAGGGTCTTCCAGAGCAAGTATGGTCCTTATCACTGAAACATTCCCTGCGAGTCTGAATAATTCATTACCGGGTATTGTCAGACTGGGTTCCGAGAAATCAGAAAAACTTTCATCTATAACTATCAATACCTGACAATTTTCCATTTCTCTGATAAAGCTAAGAAGTTCATCTCTGTAAGAAAGAGTTCCCGTTGGAAAATGGGGGTTGCTGATGAAAACCAACCTGGTTTTTTCAGATAGAAACTTTGAGAAAAGCTGTAGTTCTTCTGAGAGATCTGATGCAAGGGGGATTTCAATCGTCCTTGCACCAAAGCTTTTAATAAGTTGTGGAAGATCTTTTCGACCGGGGAAAGAGGTCAGGACTTCGTCATTCGGGTTCAGCACGCACATAAATAGGGTTCTCAGAATATCTATGGTGCTGTAACCCAGGATCACTTCAGAAAAAGATAAACCGTAATGGCGCCCCAGGATTTTTTTAAGGCTTAGAAAAGCCCCTTCTGCAGTAGTCGGAGCGGATTCTGTTAAAGGAGTCTCCGATCTCGCCGCTGATTGCAACGGAAGCACCCTGTTGATAAAGGGCGACATGGGAAATATAAAGGAAGGTTTGGTACCTTTTTCCCGATGGGATCTGTCTCCGTCCGTATTATCCTGTATAGAGCGTACCGATTCCCTGACCATGTTTTTTAGCCAGAGCAAATTTTAATGTACTCCCTTCATGTTGATTCCGTTAACTTTAGATTCGATCTCTTCAACGGGAAGGATTTCAACTCTTCCACCGAGTTTTGTTAATTTGATGTGAAGATCTTCGTAGCCTCTCCAAACATGCCCTAAGTTAAAAATATTTGTCTCATCGAAAGCGGCAAGTCCGGCAAGGATCAATGAAGCACCAGCTCTGAGATCTGTAGCCTGAACATCTGCGCCGATAAGCTCCCTGACTCCTTTTACAATAGCAGTGTGACCCTGAACTTCAATAGAGGCTCCCATCTTGTTCAATTCGCTTATATGTCTGAACCTGGATTCAAAAACACTTTCCTGGATGATACTTGTCCCATTAGCCAGAGCAAGCGTTGACATGATCTGAGGTTGAAGGTCCGTAGGGAACCCAGGAAAAGGCATTGTTTTCAGGGAAACGGCTTTAAGCTCTCTGACCGGGTGGACGGTAACACTATTCTTTTCAATAGTAAGAGGTACTCCGGATTCTTCAAGTTTTGCAAGCAGTGCATCCACGTGTCCTGTATTGATCTCATCGACAGTTACCTCACCACGGGTAATAACTCCGGCAAGGAGATAGGTTGATGCCTCGATCCTGTCAGGTATGATCTCTGATTGACACCCTTGCAGTTCATCTACTCCTTCCACGAGTATCTCCCCGGTACTTCGCTCTTCAATTCGTGCACCCATGGAAATGAGTGTCTGGATAAGATTCCCTATCTCAGGTTCTCGGGCAGCGTTTTCTATCACTGTTTCACCTTGTGCGAACACTGCAGCCATAAGAAGGTTCTCAGTAGCACCTACAGAAGGGAAATCCAGGTATATCCTACATCCTCGTAACCCATTTGCATGGGCATGTACTGCGCCATGGACCAGTTCAATAGTGGCTCCCATTCTTGCAAGGCCTTTAAGGTGAAGGTCAATGGGCCTGCTTCCGATCGAACACCCCCCTGGGAGAGGAAGGATCGCCCTGCCACACCTCGCTATCAAGGGACCCAATACCAGTGAAGAAGCACGCATTTTCCTGACAAGGTTGGCAGGTGTCTCCCAACAGAGCTCCTCCGGGACGTCAAGTGCAATATGGTGATCCTTGAAATCTATTTGTACACCTAATTTCCGTAGAAGGTCGATCATGGTGTTAACATCTTTTAGGTAAGGGACACGCTCAAGGGAAAGTTTCTGACCCTTTAACAGAAGGCTGGCAGCCATTATCGGCAAAGCAGCGTTTTTTGCGCCCTGGGCAACTATCTTGCCTTTGAGTTTAGTTCCTCCTTCAATTCTGAGTTTATAATCCAATTTGATCACCTCATCAAAAAGTCATGCATCTCATTACTGGCGATATCAGTAACGAAAGAATTGCTCAAGCTCATGGACGATCTTTTCTGAAGCAGTTCCATCACCAAAGGGATTGCTTGAATGTTCTATGATAGAGGAATAATACACCCTGTCCTTCAATAACCTAAGAGCCTCGTTCTTGATCCTTTCAGTTTCTCTACCGACAAGAATTGCGGTTCCCGATTCGTATGCCTCAGGTCTTTCTGTGATGTCTCTCATTACAAGAACGGGTCTTTTCAGAGCGGTCGCCTCTTCCTGTATCCCTCCACTATCAGTCAGAATGATCCTGCTTCTGTTCATAGCCCATACGAAGTCAGGATAGTCAAGCGGTTCTGTTAGCACAATTCTCGATTCTTCTGAAAGGATCTCTGAAATTGTCTTACGGACAAGGGGATTCTTGTGCATGGGTATAATACCCCATAATCGGTTATCTATGTTAAAGATATCCTTTACGGCGTGGCAAAGGTTTTCAAGAGGTTTCCCCCATGATTCTCTCCTGTGTGCTGTCATAAGCAAAACTGGAGCATTATCAGGGATTTCCCGAAGTTCGGTTATGGAAGGTTGAAGTGGTAATTTTCTCATGGTGATCAATAAAGCGTCGATTACCGTGTTTCCTGTAACAAAAACCCTTTTTGGATCAGCTCCTGCAGAAACAAGGTTATTATAAGCGCCACTGGTTGGCGCGAACCAAAGAGTTGATATCTGATCGGTAAGTACCCTGTTCATCTCTTCAGGAAAGGGCAAAAAAAGATCCCTGCTCCTTAGGCCTGCTTCCACATGGCCAATAGGTATCTTTCTGTAAAACGAGGAAAGGGCTGATCCAAAAGTAGTGGTGGTATCTCCATGGACCAGCACAAGAGAAGGTTTGACAGAATCCAGTACAGTGCCAACCCCTTTTATTACCTCTGAGGTGATGTGATCCAGGCTCTGTTGCTCTTTCATTATTCTAAGATCATAGTCCGGGGTAATATTGAAATAGGCCAGGGCCTGATACAGCATATGAGTATGTTGTCCTGTAGCCAGGACAATTGGATACATATCATTCTTAAGTTCTTTCATCTTCAGAATGACCGGCGCCATTTTTATTGCTTCTGGACGAGTTCCTATTACACAGACTATCTTGTTTGCATCACCCACTGATCCATTACCTCCGCAACACTTATAAAAATTGCATCAACTATTTAAAAACAGGAAACCCGTTCCAACAACCATCAAATGGAAGAATCCCAGGATCACCACCACATTCAGTGGATCGATGCCTATCCTGAGGAGCCTGTGATGGAGATGTCCCTGGTCAGCATTAAAGGGCGATCCCTTGCTGATGGTCCTTCTGAGAATAGCAAAGCATGTATCGATCACCGGAATGCCGCCCCAAAGAAAAAGGATCAGGCAGAGAGTAACCACCTCAAGGTTTTCCAGTTTCTGGAAGTTGGAAATGATAAAATGACTGCCCATAAGGTAACCCAATAACGTGCTTCCACCATCACCAAGAAAGGTCCTGGCTTTGGGGAAATTCCAACCGAGCAAGCTTAAACTCAGGGCTAAAAGAGGTATCCAGAAATTGATATTACCCAGAAATGCTGCACATGTGGCAGAAATGATGAAAGTAATGATACACAGGCCATTAAGCCCGTCTATCAGATTAAAAGCACTTGTCAGACCGGAGATCCAGATAACAAGGATAACTGAATTCCCCGGGCTTATCCTCAGGGGGATGGCTATCATTGAAGCAGCAACAATATGAATAAAAAATCTTATATATGGGTTCACTGGTGTAATGTCATCAAGATACCCAGTGATGAATATGAGCGTAGCTCCACTGGCACTGTACCTTAAAACGGGCATAGTACCAACAGCGGACAACACCCATAGACAATACCCTGACCACAATACTATTCCAGCTCCACGAGGGATAATGCCCTGGTGGATCTTTCTTTCATTAGGGGTATCCAATATCCCGTATCTTCTGGACAGTGATATGGAGATAGGAGTGATACATACTCCCCAGAAGAACAGTAATGAAAATAC
The DNA here is from genome assembly GCA_016927765.1 of Synergistales bacterium. Taxonomy (GTDB): domain Bacteria; phylum Synergistota; class Synergistia; order Synergistales; family JAFGMB01; genus JAFGMB01. Next base: position 1,346 of record JAFGMB010000077.1, on the reverse strand, counting down.
GAGAAAGAGGTCTTTCAATCAATTCACCTTGAAATCTTCAGCTATTTGGTCCCAAAAAGTCTGTCTCCCGCATCCCCGAGTCCTGGTACGATATAGGCGTGGTCGTTGAGGTGATCATCCAGCGCAGCTGCATAGATATTCACTTCAGGATGTTCTGAATGGACTTTTTTCACGCCTTCCGGGGCCGCAATCAGACATACCAGTGACACTTTTTTAGCCCCTTTCTTTTTGACCAGCGAAATTGCTGCAGATGCAGATCCTCCTGTAGCCAGCATTGGGTCAATGACCAGAATTTCACGTTCCCCAATATCACCTGGCAATTTACAGTAATATTCTACCGGCTCAAGTGTCTGTGGGTCCCTGTAGAGCCCTATATGTCCTACTTTTGCATTAGGTATCAGTTGAAGAATGCCATCAACCATGCCGAGCCCGGCCCTGAGTACAGGTACTATTGCCAGTTTCTTCCCTGACAGTGCGTAGGCTTCGGTTTTCGCGATGGGGGTTTCAACCTCGATATTTTCAAGTGGAAGTTTACGGGTGATCTCGTAGACCATAAGGCCGGATATTTCGGCTACCAGTTCTCGAAACTCTTTCACCGATGTATTCTTATCTCTTATCATGGAAACTTTATGTTGGATCAATGGATGATGGAAAATAACCGTTTCACCGGGTCCATCTCCTTCTATAGAAAGACAAAGTGCTCTTTCGCGGGCTGCGATCTTTTCGAATCTTTTTAAATGTCGTCCACCTTGAAATTCAGTTTTCAACCAAAGTTCCAGTATCTCAATTACTTCTTCGGGTTTTAGTTTTCTTCCTCCAATACACAGGATGTTCGAGTTGTTGTGAGCTCTACTAAGTATTGCGGTGTCCTTATCCCATACCAGGGCCGCATAAGCCCCAGTTATCTTGTTTGCTGCGATGCTCATACCTATTCCTGAGCCGCACACGAGAATACCCCGATCAACATTACCTTCCGCGACTTCCGATGCCACCAGAAATGCGAAATCGGGATAATCGGTTTTGATATCGTCTCTTTCTGTTCCCATATCCAAAATATCATGTCCTTGTTGAAGCAGGTATTCCCTAATCCATTCTTTTATAGAGAAACCAGCATGATCAGAACCCAGGGCAATATGCATTAAGTGACTCCTTTCTATGGTAAATACGGGTAAAGATGATCTTATGAATACGATCAGGACGGTAGATGAATTTGCTTGAAAAATAAATGGGGAGATGGATAATTCATCCCCCCACTTTCATCAACTCAACAATGTCAACATGGTACCCGCAGCTACAGCGGTTCCTATGACGCCAGCCACGTTGGGTCCCATGGCGTGCATGAGGAG
>JAFGMB010000076.1 GCA_016927765.1 Synergistales bacterium | reverse complement strand
GAAAAACACTTGCAGCTTGAAACACTTCCTTACGATATTGAAGTGATACAATTACCGGATCAGATGCATATGGCATTACGAGTGGGTTCGTCTATCATCGTCAAAGAACCCCTTCCCTTATCTGTTCTTCCCCTTGAACAGCTAAGAGAGAATATCATTTCAGCTTTGCAGGCAGCTCGAGCAAAACACCCCATTACCGACTTTCTCAGATAACAAGGCCAACTCTTCTTATAGGAGAAAGTGCTTTTCTTTAAGTCTCGTTCTTGATAGGATTTTGGTATTGCTTTAACTCAGATAACCCACGGGAGGATATTTCCTATGTATTTATCCCTTTACCGGAGATACAGGCCACAGAACTTCTGTGAGATCGTTGGCCAGGATGCGGCTGTTTCATTAATACTAAAAGCAATCCAGAAAGGGAATATAGGACATGCATATCTTTTCTCCGGTCCTAGAGGTTCTGGTAAAACAAGTCTCGCAAGGGTACTTGCCAAAGCCGTCAATTGCATTGGGCCCGAAGGGGATTATGAACCATGTGGAAGGTGTTCCAGTTGCACTTCCATCCAGAATGGCGAAAATCTGGATGTAATTGAGATCGATGGTGCATCGAACAATGGTGTTGACGAAGTCAGGGAATTGAAATCTCATGTAAACCTTTCACCTTTTTCTTCTAAAAAGAAGGTCTACATTATTGATGAGGTACATATGTTATCAATCTCTGCTTTTAATGCCCTTCTCAAAACCCTTGAAGAGCCTCCTGAATATGTCATTTTTGTCCTTGCCACCACCGAGCCGCATAAAGTGCCAGCTACCATAAGATCACGCTGCCAAAATGTGCCATTCCATAGAGTATCGGAAAAAGTGATACTTAAACACCTGATAGAGATCTGTCAACAGGAAGACAGGCTTTACGAAGAGAACGCATTGAAGGAGATCTCACGTCACGCAGATGGATCTTTGAGAGATGCACTTTCTTTTCTTGAACAAAGCTTTACCCTTGAAGACAGTAAAGTCACTACAGATGGCATTTCCATGATCCTGGGAGGAGCCAGTTATATCGATATTGAGAAGGCATTTTCCATCACCAGGACCTCTCCTGAAAGGTCTATTCACCTACTTCGATCCATGTTTTCGAAAGGAGCCTCACCATCACACATTCTGGAATATATATTTCTTATCGCAAGGAACCTGTGGCTTGCAAAAACGTGGGGTAAGGGGGTCCTTGATCCTCTTGACCTCACAGAAGAAGAACAGGCCTTTCTGATCAGGGAGGAATCTTTCTGGGAAGAAAAGGGATTGCTGGAGCTAATGGAATTCGCGGTCCGTACTATTCCTCTAACCCGTTACGGTATGCGGACAGATGTTTTATGTGGAATGATTACTTCAATGGTTGCCAATGCCATGAATTCACGGGTTCAGGTATCTGGATCTTCCCAGGAACTTTTTACTCCTGACTCGGATAAAGTGTATGATGCTGGAGTGCGCGAAGATAATATATCTGCCCTGCAGAAAAAAACCGTGGGGTCTCCCGAAAATGGAAATGACAGATCTTCTGAGGGTAACGTACTTTTCCAAACACTTCTTCAATCTCTCCTGGAAAATGATATACAGATCTATTCGGCCCTGATCACATCGAGGGTAATTCTTGAAGAGGGCTGTGTTCGCATACTTTTCCCAACGGATTGTATTGGCTCCTACGGTATCATAACTGCTCATAGAAATGCTTATTCCCTCCAAAACTGTATATCAGATATTTTCCACAAAGATCTGGAGATCATTTTCATCATGGGCGAACGAGAGCAGGTTCTTTCTTTCCCTGAGGAGCCTGGTTCATTCGACATGGTCAATGGACCGGAAGATACTGCCGTTGAGCAAGTTTCACTTTTTCCCTTAAAGGGAACCATCGGGGAAGAAGATTCCAGTCAGGATCCTTCAGATCATATAGATCTTTCTGATGAGGAACCCCTGCAAAGCTGTGACCCAGGTCTTGGTGAGGTCTCTCATATGAGCCGTCTTCTTGAAGATGTCTTGTCAGTGACAAAAGGGGAATTGTTATTACTTGATAATTTTGAAACAGAGGATGATCTTCCTGAAACTCATGACAATGAATCTGAACAGGAAGAGGTTTAAAGATGGCCCAAAACTTCGTACATTTACATGTCCATACGGAATACAGCCTATTGGATGGTTCAATCAAATGTTCTGACCTTGCTTCAAAAGTGTCCGCCCTTAACATGCCTGCGGTTGCCATGACCGATCATGGGGCAATGTACGGTGCTGTTGAATTTTATGAGAAATGCAAACAGGCAGGCATTAAACCGATTATCGGATGCGAGGTTTATGTTCAACCCGAAGGACATACCTGTAAGGAAAAGAATGCACAGAATTTTCATCTCCTCTTACTGGCTGAGAATCAGCGAGGTTTTCATAACCTGATAAGACTTGTTTCAAAGGCCAATACTGACGGTTTTTATTACAAGCCCAGAATTGACCATGAATTGCTGTCTCAACATGCAGAGGGTCTGATCGGGGGGTCGGCCTGTCTTGCAGGGGAGATCCCTTCTTTCCTGATGCAAGGAGACGAAAGATCAGCCCTGGAAAGAATAAATCTCTACAGAGACATACTTGGAAAGGATAATTTCTTTCTTGAAATCATGTATAATTCCATTCCTGAACAGGCCATAGTGAATAAAAGTCTGATTAAACTTGCAAGAGAGAATTCATTTCCTCTCATAGCTACCAACGATGCCCATTATCTGGAAAAAACAGATTATGACTGGCATGATATTCTTCTTTGTGTTCAAACGAATTCCACTGTTAATGAACAGGATAGAATGTCATTCAAAGCTAATGACTTTTATCTCAGGACCCCTGAGGAAATGTGGAGCATCTTTGGACGAGAGATCCCCAGTGCTTTGACCAATACTCTTGAGATAGCCGAAAGATGCAATGTTTCCATAACTTTGAATTCTGGTGAATATATGCTCCCGGAAATAGACTTACCGGAAGGAGAAACCCTGGATTCAAAGCTGCACAAGGATGCATGGTCTGGTTTAAAGGAAAGGCTTTGTACCATCGAGGTACCTTCCAGATATTCGGAAAGGCTTGAATACGAGATAAAAGTTATTCAGGAAATGGGTTTTTCCGGGTATTTCCTTATTGTTTCAAATATCATACGGACCGCAAAGAACAGAGGTATACCTATAGGTCCCGGAAGAGGATCCGCAGCAGGTTCTTTGGTAGCTTACAGTATGAGGATCACAGAACTGGATCCTCTGAAATATAATTTACTCTTTGAAAGATTTCTTAACCCGGAACGCATCAGTATGCCGGATATTGATACGGATGTTTCTGATAAAGGCAGGGATGAGCTTCTTCATTTTATCGTAGAACAGTATGGTCATGACAAGGTATCACAGATCATTACTTTTGACAGAATGAAAAGTAAAGGTGCCGTCAGGGATGTCGGCCGAGCTCTCGCAATGCCTTATCCAGATGTAGACAGGGTCGCCAAACTTATCCCGCCTGCAGTCAAGACAATACATGAAGCAATTGATCTGTCTCCTGATCTCCAGGTGCTTGTGCAGCAGGATCATTCTGTCAAGAAATTACTTGAATATGCCTCAAAAATCGAAGGTATTGCCAGGCATTGCTCCCAGCATGCAGCCGGAGTCGTTATTACTCCCATGCCTTTGACCGAGGTTGTACCTGTAAGAAAAATAGGGACTGATCAGATCGTTATCCAGTACCCTATGGAACCTGTTGAAAAACTTGGGTTGGTCAAGATGGACTTCCTGGGGCTCCGTACTCTTTCAGTAATACAGGAGACTCTAATAAACATCGCATCCAACAAGAAGGAATTACCTGATATAGATCATTTATCCCTTGATGATCTTAGTACTTTCAGAATGCTTCAGAGTGGGGATACCATGGGGGTATTTCAACTTGAATCGGCAGGGATGAGGCAGTTGTTGAAAAAGATCCTGCCGGATTGCTTTGAGGATCTCGTGGCTGTACTTGCTCTTTACAGACCGGGACCTTTGGGGAGCGGCATGGTCGATCAATACATAGAGAGAAAACATGGCAGACTCGAAGTTTCATATCTTCATCCTCTTCTTGAGAGTGTATTGAAAGAGACCTATGGAGTGATACTATATCAGGAACAGGTCATGCAATGTGCCGCTGTTCTGGCAGGCTACAGTTTGGGAGAGGCCGATCTTTTACGAAGGGCCATGGGAAAGAAAAAACTGGATGTAATGGAACAACAGAGAGCCAAATTTGTGGAGGGATGTATTGAAAGGAATGTAAATAGAAAAAAGGCTGAAGAGATCTTTGATATTATTCAGGAATTCGCCGGATATGGATTCAATAAATCTCACAGTGCTGCATATGCAATGATCAGTTACCAGACTGCCTACCTTAAGGCGAATTTCCCTGCTGAATTCTTCGCGGCTTATCTCAGCAGCCAGATCGGTACCAAAAAAGATGTATTGGCAGGATATATCAGGGATGTGAGAGTATCAGGACTCGAAGTGCTTCAGCCAGATGTCAATGAATCAGGTGAATCCTTTACTGTCATTGGGGAAGTTATCCGATTTGGCCTTGGAGCTGTTTCGAAGGTGGGACACGCGGCTATTTCTTCGATCATCCAGGCAAGGGATAATGAAGGGCCATACAGATCGATCTGGGATTTCCTCACGAGGGTCGACCTTCGGACTGTGAATAAATCGGTAGTTGAAAACCTTATCAAAGCAGGTGCGTTTGACACCTTACATTCAAACAGGATGCAAGTGTTGGAGGCTTTGCCAGGTCTTGTCGAAAAGGCTCAACGTAAATGTGCGGATAAACAACAATGTAGCCTGCTTACATTGCTGCAGGAAAATATTCAAGAAGAACCCCTTCTACCTGAGACCCAAGATCCGGATCTGACAGTGTTGCTGGAAATGGAAAAAGAGGTTACCGGTCTTTTTATAAGTGGCCACCCCTTTGACCGCCATGAGAAGGGAATTGAGCCTTTTACAAACTGCAACATCTCGGATCTGAAATGTTGGGCAAGCAGTAACAGTTGTCCAGTGGTAGGAGGCATGGTATCAGGTATTCAGGAGAAATATACCAGAAAGGGTGCCTCTATGGGCATAATTGAGATTGAAGATGCCGTTGCAAAAACTGAAGTCATATGTTTTCCCAGAACATGGGCAGAGATCAGAGAAGATATTAAACAGGGAGACCTGATAATAGTCAAGGGAGACCTTGATAACCGGGGAAATGGTAATCTGATCGCAAGAACAGTACACTCTTTTGAAAAGGCAAGAGATAATTGTCCTTTTTTCATAAGAATAAGGATCAATGATGTGGACTATAATGCCAAGAAACTTAAAAATCTTTTGAGGGAACTGAGAGAATTTCCAGGAAAATCACCAGTACTTCTTGAAGTCCAGAATACGGTTTCCAGGGCTGTTATACTGGTCCAGAATCTGAAAGTCGATCCAAATGCTCCCATCCCGGAAAAGGTGGATCAGTTTTTCCCTTCAACGAAGATCATCTGCAAAGGTGACCCTGTTCCTGTAATTTCAGTATCCAGAGGAGGTGACTGAATGTGAAAAAGGTAAAGATCGTATGCACTATGGGTCCTGCATGTCTCGACTATAATCTCCTCTTCTCCATGGCTGAATCGGGCATGGATGTTGCCAGGTTCAATTTCAGTCATGGCACTTATGATCAACATGAAAAAGCTCTTTCTAACATCCGTAAAATCGAAAAACAAAGAGGTAAGCCTATCGCAACCATCCTCGATACCAAGGGTCCTGAAATCCGGACAGGAGAAGTGGCATCAGAACATGTCAGTCTTATGGAAGGGCAGACATTTACCCTATTAAAGGAAGAGAAGGTAGGCACTGATAAAGAGGTCTCAGTCACTGTTCCTGAGATATTTTCGTCTCTTATGGAAGGCCAGGACATTTATATAGATGATGGGGTCATCCATTTGAAATGCACAGGGGTTGAACCCGATAGGATTGAATCAAGGGTGATTGTTGGCGGACTCCTTGGAGATCACAAGGGTATCAATATTCCTGGTGCGAACCTTTCTCTTCCTGCATTGTCCGCAAAAGACAGGGAAGACCTG
>JAFGMB010000075.1 GCA_016927765.1 Synergistales bacterium | reverse complement strand
GGGATGGCTATATTCCTCTGCCGGACTATTCTTCCCTCATAAAGGACGTCATAGAGGGAGACACCAGCCATTCTCTCCGTTTTGATGAGATAAACTGGTCGTGGCATATCATCGAACCAGTCCTTCAGAAATGGACCCTCGATAGACAGGATCTTGAAGTCTACGAGGACGGGTCCAGAGGACCTCTTTGCCAGGACAGGATATTGGAGGAAGATCACCAGTGGAGATACATCTGAAAATATTCGATTCCAGGGATGAACTTAGCCAGGCTCTGACTGAAGAAATGACCTTTGCTCTATTTGATGGTGGATCTGCCTGTCTTGCAGGAGGCAGCAGCCCCTTGCAAGCTTACAGTCTCCTGGCACGCAAATGCATTCTTCCATGGGAGAGGATCACCCTGATCCCATCAGATGAGAGATGTTTACCTCCGGGCCATGATGAAAGAAATGACACTTTATTACAACGGATCTTCCAGAAACATCAATGTAAAATATTGAACCTGACCTCTGAGGAAGACTTTACCGTCAGAAGCCCTCTACTTGATAAGAATCTGCCCAGATATCTACCCTTCAGGGTCACTATTCTGGGTCTGGGAGAAGATGGCCATACGGCAGGTCTTTTCCCGGGAAATCCATCCTTACAGGCTGTTTCATCTCTGGTGGAGGTTTCAAATTCACCAAAACCTCCCAGGGAAAGAGTCAGCCTCTCCATCAAGTCCCTGAACAGATCCGAAAAGATCTTTTTCTGCGTTATCGGTTCATCCAAAAGATCCGCTCTGCATTCTTTTCTGGATGGCTCGGATATCCCTCCATCACTGATGTCACCAGAAGGAGAGGTAATGATATTTGCGGACAGGGAAGCTGCGGGTTCCAATACCTGAAAAAAAAGTGACCATAGAACCCTGATCCAGTGTAACAGCTTAACATGAAAGCTTGTTACATACTGAAGGACAACCTGTTCGACAGATGATTCAACCGTCAGTCAAGAGAAAAAATATGTTTGAAGAGATAACAGTAAAAGGCCAGTATCATGAATTGAAGAGGGGGGGAAGAAATGCTGCCGATCGGTCTGTTAATGAAAGAACACAGGCTAATTGAACGAATGATAAGGCAAATGGAAAAAGAGGTGCAAAACATGAACAGGGGGAAAGCCCCTGAGTGCGATCTCATTAACACTGCAGTCGATTTTGTAAGGATCTACGCTGATAAATGTCATCACGGAAAAGAAGAGGACATCCTTTTCCGTGACCTGGATAAAAAAGACATCTCCTCTGAACATAGAGCAATGATGGAGCAATTGATCCAGGAACATGTCTGGGGCCGTGAAAGGGTGGCTAAACTGGTTGATGCAAAAGATCGTTATGTTCAGGGCGATATAACGGCCAAAGATGATATCCTGGCTGAATTGAATAAACTTATTGATTTCTATCCCAAACACATAGATAAAGAGGATAACCATTTTTTCAAGCCCTGCATGGACTATTTTACCGACGAAGAAAAGGAGGCCATGCTGAGGGAGTGCTTTGATTTTGATAAGGATCTCATTCATTGGCAATATGGATGGGTCGTTGAAAAACTCGAGAAGGCCTGAACATTTCTGACCACCAGATCAGGTTCATGGAAAACATCAGGGGCATAGTGATCTGACATGAAACGGCATGACCTGGAGAGAGCTGGCACGCTTCAGGACTTTCCCCATAAGAACATGCCATAAGCCAGGAAACTCCCTTCCGCCAAGGTGACAAGTTCATCCGAGCCGCCAGAGCAAAGGGTCATCCCTGAAATGACTATTCTGACCTGATCCCTGAAGAGTGACCTTCTTTATTTCCTGCTCTTCGGAAAGGACCGTCCTGCATCCCTTTAAGAAAGCCACAATGTTCCCTTATCTATCCGGAAGGGAATGTGCCGGTCTATCCTGCCTGGAAGGGCACAGGTCACCCTAAGAAGGGGTCCCTGGCAGGGACCCCTTCTTAGGGTTCTTATGTACATTCCGGTAGTCCTTATACTGTCCATTGATCCTGGATTTTTTTCCACTTCCTGTCCCTGTTACCTTTTATCACATCCATGTCCTTATCCGTAAGATGCCTGAACCTGGCCTGTTTTTTCAGATAATCTTCAAGGGATGAAAATTCCCGGGGCTTCCTGTTGAGCCGGAATTCGCCATTTTCGAACTCAGCCAGATACCATAGACCGCAATCCACGGCTTCCTTTCCCATCTCCACGGTCTTCTCTATGGGGAAACCCCAACCTGTGGAACAGGGAGCCAGGACATGGATATAGGATGTGCTGGCACACTGTGCAGCCTTGCTGATCTTCCTTAGGTAATCTTCCGGATAGCCTATGCTGGCTGTAGCGGCATAGGCAATATCATGGGCCGCCACTATCTCGAACATGTTCTTCTTCATTCTTGTCGCACCTGGAAGATTCCTGCCCGCTGGTGAGGTAGTGGTACTAGAGCCATAGGGGGTAAGCCCGCTTTTCTGGATACCTGTATTCATATATGCCTCATTGTCATAGCATACGTATATTATCCTGTCACCCCTGTCGATAGCTCCGGAAAGGGCTTGAATTCCGATATCAGCAGTACCTCCATCTCCTGCGAAACCCACCACATGGTAATCCTTCATTCCAAGGGCTCTTGCTCCAGCCTCGATCCCCGAGAGTACAGCACCAGTGGCTGCAAAAGGAGAGATCATTGAATTTGTGGAAAAGGAGATCTGGGGATGAAGAAAGCTCACCGCAGACATGCAATTGGCCGGAATGGCCACAAAGGTCCTTGGCCCCAGCACTTTCATGGCAAGCCTCAAGGCAAGGCTTCCTCCACATCCTGCACAGGCCCTGTGCCCGTAAAAATATTCGCTGTTAGTAAGATCCCTGGCATTGGTGACCAATTTATCAGCCATGATATTCACACCTCGCGTTCACGAACTGTATCTTTTCTTTCTTCTCTCCCCTGGCAAGTTCCAGAAGTTCATTGAACATACCCCTGGTATTCTCCTTGGATATGTTCCTTCCCCCAAGACCACCGATAAAATTGATCCTGCCCGGAGATGTTTCGAGATCAGCAACGGTAGAATTTACATTTGTAAAGACGATCCCCTCGTACCCTACCGAAATATCCTTGTCCAGAACTCCTATAGCCCTTACTCTTGAAGCAATGTCAAGGATCTCTTCTCTTGGGAAGGGACGCATGTATCTTAACTTAACAAGACCGACCTTGTGTCCCTCTTTCCTCATGGCGTCAACTACCACCCTGGCAGTTCCAGTTACGCTGCCAAGGGTCACAAGGACCACTTCGGCATCATCACATAAATACTGCTCCACCATGCCATCGTAATACCTTCCGAATTTGTCTCCATAGAGCCGGTCCACTTCTTCTATGACCGAAGGGACCTTTCTCATGTCCAATTCCTGTTTCATATGAAATTCCATGTAATCGTTCATGGCAGCATAACAAACCGTTTTGGGATCATCCAGGTCCATCCGGTTGATCGTAGTGTAAGCTGGAAGGAAGGCATCCACCTCTGCCTGAGCTGGAAGTTCCACCATTTCGTAAGTATGGGTAAGGACAAAACCATCAAGGTTCACCATCATGGGCGCCATGACACGGGGATCCTCAGATATCCTGTAGGCCTGAAGGATCATGTCAAGGGTTTCCTGCGCATCCTCGCAGTAGACCTGTATCCAGCCACTATCGAGCTGGGAAAGGGAATCCCGATGGTCTGAAAGAAGAGCCCATGGAGTAGCCAGGGTCCTGTTGGCATTCATCATAACTATGGGAAATCTTGCTCCGCTTACGTACGGAAGCACCTCGGACATGTAAAGCAAACCCTGTGAAGATGTGGCAGTGAAGGTTCTGGCTCCTACAGCGGCTGCTCCCATTGCTGCAGACATGGCACTATGTTCGGATTCGACATGGAGATATTCAGCTTTCAGGGTCCCATCCTCAACAAAGTCTGAAATTCTCTCCACTGCCACGGTCTGGGGAGTGATAGGGTAAGCGGATATGACATGGGGCTTTGCCAGGCGGACCGCCTCAGCTACTGCCTCATCACCGGAAACAAAGATCTTTTTACTCATCAGCCTCTTCACCCTCCTTGACCATCCTTATGGCATTAACCTTACACTCATATGCACATACTCCGCAGCCCTTGCAGAAATCGTAGTCTATCTCGAGTTTTTCTCCTGACTTATCGATAACCCCGTCAGGACATACCAGGAAACAGCGAAGACACCCTATACATTTATCATGATCGATCACCGGCCTGAACACTCTCCAGCCTGCGTTCTTCTGAACCAGGTGTCCGGCCTGGAAAGCACCGAGGGGATAATCTTCAACACATTCAGGGGGTGTATATTTTACAACCTTAGGCCTGTCCATTGATCAATTCCCCTTTCACCAAGGAATACGCCTTTTCAACAATGATACAATTCTTCTCCGCTATGGAGGCTTTCATTCCACTTCTGATGGCTTCCTGTGCCGACTTGAGGGAGACCAAACCAGATACGGCAAGGAGCGCCCCCAGCATGGCTGTGTTAGTGATAGGCCTGCCAAGGATCTCCATGGCGAGATCTGTAGCGTCGATGGCCACTATCTTCCGGTCGGTCATTTTCCTATAAGGCTCCGGGTCACATGTATTCACAAGGACAACGGCATTCTCCTTCAAGCCGCTCAACACTCCCGGACCTATCAGGGTCTCATCGAGAACCACCACATAATCACATTGATCCACCATACTTCTGTCAGTGATCCTGGTTTCACTTATCCTTGTGAAACCGAGGACCGGTGCTCCTCTTCTCTCAGGGCCAAAGGAAGGAAAAGCTAACGAGTGCTGTCCTTCGAACACGGATGCCGCCATCCCAAGAAGCCGGGCTACGGTAAATCCTCCCTGACCTCCTCTCCCATGCCACCTTATTTCATACATCGGATAACCTCCCTTGAAAAATGTACGTCCTATCCAAAGAAATAACTTGCAAGTTTAGCAAGAAATGCAGCCGTATGTTCCTCCGCTTCCGACCTTGCCCTTGGACCATCCCTGTCCCGGATCGCCCGGGCTATGGCCATTACAGATCCCTTGTACCACTGGTAATCCTCTTCCACATACTGGATGTACTGAAGAAAGCGCACCGTTATTACACTGAGATCGTTAAGGGTTTTTATCAGGAGCGGATTTCCTGAGGCAAGGCGGGTAAAATAATGAAATTTCTTGTCATTTTCGATGCATTCACGATATTGCTGGACGTTATCGAGCTGCGAGAACCCCTGGGCAATGGACAGGAGATCCAGGACCTGCTCCTCCGTAGCTCTCTGGGCAGCCAACTCCGCCGCAAGACCTTCAAGGTTCTTTTTCATTTCATAGGCGTTCTTGACAGACCTGAGGTCTATCTGGGTGACATAGGTCCCCACTCTCGGTACTATCTCTACGAGACCATCCTTCTCAAGCATGAGGAGAGCCTCTCTAACAGGAGTCCGGCTGGTGTGGAACTCAGAGACAAGGTCTCTTTCACTGAGGACCTCTCCGGGCCGATAATCCAGCTCTATCACACGTCTTCTCAGTTCCGCATAAATATCATCCTGCTGCCAGGCCAAATAGATCCACCTTCTAATATGATCCTAATATCATACTGGTATATTACGCTTCCCGAGTTATTATATACCAACAGGAGAGATGAAAAGGGGAGGAGAAAAAACTTACTATTCAGAAAATATTTTTCCAGGAAGGTGATAGATCGACCACGGGGTATTCAACCTTTTTCAGTCCTGTTCCTTCCACTGGTCTTGGCCCTGTATAGAGCATCGTCTGCCCTTTTTATAAGAGAATCCACATCATCTTTCTCTCCATACTGTACAACACCGATACTTATGGTCACCCCACCTATCCCGGGTATATCGCAGATAGCGATCTCTTTCCTCAGAGAATCGGCAATGCTGAAGGCATTATCCATATCCGCAAGCAAAAGGATCATGAACTCATCTCCTCCCCAGCGGGCAGAGTAATCGGAACTCCGTATCCTTTTTTGAATTACCTGGGCCACTTCCTGCAGCGCTACATCCCCTGCCTGGTGTCCGAGGCTATCGTTCAATTTCTTGAAGTCATCGATATCGAACATCAACATGGAAAGAGAGTTACCGTAACGAGCTGCCCTGTCCATTTCCAGTATCAGTATCTCCTCAAATCTCTGCCTGTTAAGAAGACCCGTAAGGCGGTCTGTTGTTGCTGAAATGTATAATTCCCTGTTCATCTTTTCCATCTGTTCTTCAAACTCTTTTCTCCTGGAAATATCGGAATGGGTACCTACAAGCCTGAGAGGTGAACCATCTTTATCCCGCTCCACCACCTTGCCCCTGCTCAGGACCCATAACCATCCTCCTTCCCGAGTTTTAAGCCTGAATTCGATCTCATAACCCTGGTCCTTGTTCTCGATATGTTTGAAGATCCTTTCTTTAACACTTTCCCTTTCATCCGGATGGAGAAGTCCTTCCCAGGTATGATAGCTTTGAGGTAATTCATAGGGCTCATATCCAAGCATGGAATAATAACTGGGGCTGAAGTAGACTCTACCCGTTCTGATCTCCCAATCCCATATGCCGTCATTCGTGGCTTCCAGGGCAAGATGGAATCTCTCCTCGCTTTTCCTGAAAGCCTTTTCCATAAGTGCTCTCTGCTGGATGGTCCTCTTCAGAAGTTCATGGGACCTGCAGGCCCTGCAGGATCTTGCCAGTTTTTCATTTAAAGGCTCCAGGATCTTTAAAAGAGCTCCTTCAAAGATGCCGGATTTCCGAACCAGGAGGAAAAAACCGAAATCAGCAAGTTTAAAGAGGCACCATGGGGTACCCTTATTTTCTCCAGGGTTCAGTTCATTAGGACATGATGTCTCTCTCCTGCTGAGATCCTCAAAATAGCCAGGGATCCTTTCCTCGATAAAATTCCTGTACCCCAGGGAGGTAACATCCTCGGGGATGGAAAACACCATGGTCGGCCGGGAACTGCTGACGCAATCCCATACAACACAACAGGAACAATCAAGCTTCTCCATGTAACAGGAAAGGGCATTTTTCAGCATCTGTTCCATATCTAGACTGCTGCCGATAGCCATGGCAATGTCGAACCTGATCTGTTCCAGTGCCTTCTTCATGGGGACCTCCAGAAACCCTTCCTGACAAATAGCACCAATTATTTTACTATCTGACAAGATAAAAGGCAAAAGCGAAGGGTGGTTCTTTTTACCGAAGTGTTACGTTCAAGAGAATTGCAAATGAAGTAACAGGTTTATATAATTGAAAAAAGGATCGAAAGGAGCTGCATCATTATGACTTCCGGAGCAGAATTCAATTCAACCAGTATCGGATCCGCCGCAGGTGATATATGGTATTTTCTTGAACAGACAGGGGGCGAAGGGGTTTCTGTTAACAGATTATGCGAAGAGCTGGCCCTCCCCAAGAAACTTGTTCTTGCCGCCCTGGGTTGGCTTGCCAGGGAAGGGAAAATAGACTTCAGGGAAGAGAAAAAGAAAAACCTCATATATCTTGCTTAATTAGAGGCCTTCCTGGGTATTAAGAAAGAACTTGAATTAAAACCATTACCAGGCTAAGCCCCTGGTGTTGGGCCCCGGGGCAGAAAATATAAAGCCCGTGCTTTGGAGCACGGGCTTTTACCGGCATTTATTCCTTCTGTAAAGAGCGAATCTACTCAGAAAGTAATTTATTTCCTGTTCCGGTGCAAACCATCCTTGAAACCTGTACCCGGACCTGAACCGTCCCTGGTACCCCACTTTCTACCCTGTCCGTTAAACCCCACCATGTTCCTGCCTGAACCATCTCTAAGGCCATCACCTTTAGGATGGTGCCCATCCATATTCTCCCGAACCCTGACAGAAGACCCCTTCTTCAGGTTCCCTTTTTCCAGGTTCCTGTTTTCGATCGATGGATCTGAACCATTATTGTTTCTGTTCATGCGACCCTGTCCGGAATATTCCGTATCCCTTGAAGATACTCCGGCTTTCCTGCCATTCAAATGACCATTATGAAAAGAACGGGTTGTCTCCCTTTCATTGCCTTTTCCGTTACGGTAAAAAGATCTCACCTGATCGGATCCGGCATGGTTTTTCCCATACCCGGAACCCTGAGACCTGCATTCTTCAAGGCTGGTAGACCTCTGCTGGCCACGATAGGCAGAATCCTCATGGGCAAATACCGGAAAGGCAAGGGCTATTACACAGATCAACGATAAGGCGGCTACAAGTTTTCTATTTGTCATATTTATCAACCTCCTGATGTATTTTTCGGACATCTTCGAAAAGCCCGACAATGACAATAATACTTTAGGAGATCGGATCATTTCTGACCTCAGTGTAAAAGCGGTAATATCGTTAAGTAGTATTACCTATATAGGGTATTTCTTATGAAGATGATCTGTTCCCTTTCCATTTCATCAATTCTTTGAGGCTCCAGCAATTAGCTATATGCCGGGTGGTAAGGCCACCACGTCTTGCCATCCCGACGCCGAATTCCAGGAAGTCGAACTGTTCAGGTGAGTGGGAATCTGTGTTGACGACGAACAGGCATCCTAGTTCCAGGGCACGCCTTATCAACCTGTCAGGGAGATCGAGCCTTTGAGGCGAGGCATTTATCTCGAGAAGAACCTTTTTTTCTGCAGCCTTCCTGAAGATTACCTCCCAATCTGCATCTGCCCCATCTCTTGTATTGATGAGCCTCCCGGTGGGATGGGCAAGGATATGGACAAAGGGGTTTTCAAGGGCTTTAAGGTATCTCGCGGTGATCTTTTCTCTTTCCTGCCTGAGGGAAGAATGAACCGCAGCGACTACAAGATCAAGCTTTTTCAGAACAGAGAGCTCAAGATCCAGGGAACCGTCGGCACGGATCTCCACCTCAACACCCTTGAGGATCCTGAAAGATCCCTTAAAACCGGAATTCAGCTCATCTATCCTTTCCCCCTGGCTGTCCAGGTCTTCCGGAGACACTCCCCTGGCTACACCAAGGCCATGGGAATGGTCTGTGATAAGGAGATATTCCAGTCCCCTTCTGATAGCTCCCCGGGTCATATCATCCAGGGATGCCTTCCCATCGCTCCAATCCGTATGGCTCTGGAGATCCCCCCTGATATCCTCCAGTCTGACCAGGTCCGGCAAATGCCCCAGTGATGCCAGTTCTATCTCATCCCTCCCCTGTCTCAACTCGGGAGGAATGTACTGCAGGCCCAGGAATTCATATAAGGGCCCCTCTTCACCGAAAAGGGTCTCCTTGCCATTGCTGACCTTCTTGAGGGAATACTCGCTGAGACTGAATCCCTTCTTCAGGGACCACTCTCTCATCATGACATTGTGTTCCTGGTTTCCTGTGAAATACTGCATGGCAGTCCCCCAGCGGTCGGGGTCCATGACCCTCAGATCGACCTGAAGGCCACTGGAGTAGAGACGTACGCTTGTTTTTGTAGGGCCCTGAAGAAGGACCTCCTCCACTTGCGGTAGGGATACAAAATATGACATTATTGAAGATGGGTCCACTGAAGCAGCCAGAATATCAATATCTCCTATGGTTTCCTGCATTCTTCTCAGAGATCCTGCAATGGACACTTTCATAAGACCCTCATGTCCCCGTAATGAATCCACCATGTCCGTGGCAATGAACCAGGCTTCTCCAAGAGATATCCTCCCGGGCATCTTCTTTTCCTTCGCTTTTTCGATACCCCAGAGCACTTTTTCTTCTATCCGGGGGCCAAATCCTTCCAGTTGCCTTATGAATCCTTTTCTTGCGGCTTCTTCCAAAGATCTCAGGTCGGTTATACCCAGTTGTTCCCACATCGATCTGATCCTTTTTGGCCCCATTTCCGGAAGTTCTGCCAGGGCAAGAAGGGATTCAGGGACTTCAGAGATAAGCTCCTCGTAGAAGCCAAGTCGCCCTGTTTTCAGATACTCTTCTATCTTCGCCGCAATAGCCTCTCCTATACCTGGAACCTCTCTAAGGCCGCCCTCTTGAATCAATTGCCTTAGTTCTATCCCAAGATCTGCAATATTTTCTGCTGCTCTCCTGTAGGCAATTATCTTGAAACGATTTTCCCCCTTGATCTCAAGAAGGCTTGCAATATTTTCAAGTAAAGTGGCCACATCCCTGTTGGAGCCCTTTGAAGTCATTTTCTTATAAACCTCCCCATTTCCTCTGATCCCAATTGTTGGATCAGGGAGGATCTACCTTGGATATCTCAAGTTCATTCTTACAGTGTTAAAGTAACGCCTATAAAATCTTCCG
>JAFGMB010000074.1 GCA_016927765.1 Synergistales bacterium | reverse complement strand
CTGCAAGCCTGCACAGTCTGAAAGGATCAATGCAGGATGCATCAGAAACCCCTGGACTTATCAGATGTCTCTGGCCACACAGGGACAGTTTCATCCCATTTTCAGATGCAATATCAGCAAGTGTTGCCGCTATCCGGATCTTTTCCTGTTCCCCAGGGTCCCACCATTCAAAACCCGCCTTTTTGCCCAGGTCGTCCATTCTTCTTCGGGTTTTCCTATAGATGGTAGCAAAGGATATGACCACTTCGTTGCAACATCCCTTCAGACTTTCTGCGATTTTTCCGAACTCCATGATATGAAATCCTTCACCCGTAAGGGAAGTGAACAGGAGAGGATCGTATCTCCAGACCAGGGCTTCCCTACCGTAATTCTTCGAAAGGCCCCTGAAAAGACTGATGGCAATAGAAACAGGAGGGACCAGGGGTTCAAATAACCTGGGATATCCAGTAATGGTGAATTGGATATAGAAAGGATAATGCCTTGTCCTTATCCAGCTGAATCCATCCAGAAAAGGTTCGGGGTTTCTGGTCCAGAAAACTATGCCATCCACTGAATTCCGGGAAAGATCAACCGTGAAGCAACGTTTATTGTATGGGTTCATCACATTGCAGAATCCCTCACTGAAACGTTCGATCAGCCATTTACCATGAAAGGCCGGGATGTCGGTCTTATAACTGGCGGATATTATCATAAATTCACAAAAGCCCTTCTACATGATCATTAGCCATATTTCCTGGCCGCCACGGGAAACCTTCTTCCCATCCCGAAAGCCTTGCTCGTGACTTTCAATCCAGGTGCAGCCTGTTTGCGTTTGTATTCCGTATCTTCGATTGCCTTTATTACCCAATGGACCATATCCTGGTCAAATCCCAGGTTGATCATCTCTTCTTCAGATACCATTTCCTCCACGTAGAGGTGGATCATTTCGTCAAGAACGGGATAGGGAGGTAGAGAATCAGAATCCTTCTGATGGGGACGCAGCTCGGCTGACGGTACCTTTCCAATTATCACGGGAGGTATTATTTCTCCGTCCCTGTTGATATATTCTGCAATGCTGTAGACCATTGTCTTGGGGACATCACTGAGCACAGAAAGGCCGCCGCTCATATCCCCGTAAAGTGTGCAGTATCCCACAGACATCTCACTCTTGTTGCCCGTGGAAAGGACAAGGGCACCGCTTGCATTCGAAAGGGCCATAAGTATATTGCCCCTGATCCTTGCCTGGATATTTTCTTCTGCTATAGCTCTCCCTCTCTCTTCAAGGTGGATCCCCAGGGTATCCAGAAAAGAACTGAATATGCCCGAAACGGGTATGACCTTGAATTGCATTCCCAACCGGGCTGCAAGATCCCGTGAATCCATAACACTTCCTTCCGAAGAATAGGGAGAAGGCATGGTGACACCGAGAACATTCTCCCCTCCCAGGGCCTGAGCCGCGAGAACAGCAGTGACCGCTGAATCAATTCCTCCCGAAAGGCCCACTATTGCCCTGGAAAAACCGCATTTTCTCATGTAATCCCTGATCCCGAGAACAAGGGCATCATGAACAGATCCGATATCACCCGGCAGGTGACAATGGGGATCAGGTATCAGATGATCCATGTCGATGGTCAGCAGGGATTCCTCAAAACCAGTCATAGAGTGACAAAGCCTGCCACACCTGTCGAATACCATGCTGGATCCATCAAATACAAGCTCGTCATTCCCTCCCACCTGGTTAAGATAGATAAGAGGGATCCCATTGCTTATGGCATGGCCGCTAAGGAGCTTTTCCCTTATGGCGATCTTTCCGATGTAAAAGGGTGAGGCTGAAATATTGATGATCATCTCGGCGCCTTTATGAGCGAGTTCCCTTACAGGATCCCTGGAATAACCACCGCCTGCAGGCCACAATTCCGGGCTGTTCCAGGCATCCTCACAAATGGTGATGCCTATTTTCCTTCCCCTGAAAACAACAGGCTCAACAGACAAGGAAGGTGAGAAATACCTTGCTTCATCAAAAACATCATATGTAGGAAGAAGGCTTTTATCAGACTGAAAAAGGATTTCCCCCTTCTCTACCAGCAATGCAGAATTGAATAAACCTTTTCCGGTAATTACCCCGGTTGATAATGGACAACCAAGAAGGATACCCAGATCCTCCCTGGACCGGGACAATTGAAGAACTTCCCGGACCCCTTCAGAAGTTCTCCTGATGAACCAATCCTTTTCCAGGAGATCCATTGGAGGGTAACCGGACAGGAAAAGCTCGGGAAATACTATCAGATCAGTTTCTCCTGGGGAAATATTCTCAAGGGCCTCTGAAAGGATCTCAAGATTTCCATGAATATCTCCAACTGTGGGATTAACCTGGGCAAGGGTTACTTTCATGAATCATCTTCCTTTTCAGATAAAGATGGAATATATTATATCCGCCATTTCAAGAAGATGTTCATTCACCAGAAATCTGAGGGATTTGCAAAAAGACTGATCGCCGTGCTACCATACTTGTAAATTAAATAGGGGATGGAAGGATGGGTGTTCTTTTCCTGATCCTTGCTGAAGTTTCAATAAAAAAGGGAGGTAACCGATACCTCCCTTTAGAAAAAGTGGCGCTTCAAATGATGAATCAGTCCTGCTGGGAATTTCTCTTCCTGATAACAAGAGCTCCTGCCACAATAACTACAGTGATGCCTAACCAGACCAGGAGAATAGGGTCCATGAATCGCACCTCCTTGAAAGGCACTTACATCCTTCAAACCCTCATAGATCATGGAAATAAAATGAGGCTCCACAGCATATGTTAAAAATTTCAAGGTCAGATCCAACTGACCATAAGGGAGTTCCAGAAAGGACAATACCTGAGATCTGCCGCGTTGAAAACCAGTAAAAACCCACCATGCCCGGAAAGGAAGTTTGAAACTGATGATCCTGCCCTTTAAATATTTTTTTGCAGAACGAGGGTAACATAGACATCAAAAGGAGT
>JAFGMB010000073.1 GCA_016927765.1 Synergistales bacterium | reverse complement strand
TATAGCCTGAGCCCTGTCCTGTGTAACAGATCCGATTATAGATAGCGGAGAACCAACCTTAAAGGGAGCCTGGATACTTGGAACAACATTATGGATCCAGGACCTGGTAAGTGGATAAGACCCATACCCTCGATTCAGAAAGGGATGTGCAAAAGCAAGGAAGCGTCCATCTTTCGATAGAGAGGTCAGGGTCCCCGTAGCCCCCATCGACACGTCTCCCCATGCGAGCATTACACCCACAGCCTCGCCTGGCCTCAGCAAAGGGTTGTATTCAACAGGGAGTTCCCCTACAGCGGCCCCCCCTACAAGAGAGATCTCTTTTCCCAGATTAAAAGATATTCTTTCTGCCGCCCTTGAAGAGATGCCGTCTGCAAAAAAGGTGGTCCTTGGGCTTCCATAGTTCTGCTCCATCAGCTCAACAGAACCCATATCACCAAGATCTTCGGAATCAGGTTCATCTTCTCCCTTTCCGGGAGATCCAGGACTTCTCAAAGATGGGGGAGGACCCATCGAAGGGATTTTCTCAGGAAGATCCCAAATGGCAGACATATCCTGAATTGGAGTGACCAGTCCGAGGTCATGTTCGGTAAAGTTCCATCCGTACCCTATAGCTCCGATCAACTTATTTTCTATATAGACCGGGCTTCCGCTCATGCCCGCAGCTATACCTCCCGTTTCTTCGATCACAGGTCCACTGGCACGGATCATTATAAGGTTTTGAGGAATTCCCTTCCTTGGAAGAATGCTGATGACCTCTACAGGAAAGGAAACCAGCCTGTTTCCCCTCACTACCGTGTAGGCAAGACCTTTCATCCCAGGTTTGACTTGTTCTGTGGGCATGGTATCGACCTGGGGAATAAATTGCTCTGCCTCAACAGGCAGGATGTTGACCATTATCGATAACAGGAAAAAGGCCATTAAGGCCATGCTGAAACCGGCAAAGGATCCTTTTCGCATTTCGCCCATCGTCCCCTTTCTATGAATAACCGTCCTCTCTGAAGAGAAAGGTCAGGAGAGATTTCTCCACTTCAGATATGCCAGAATAAAATCATCGATCTGCCCATCAAGAACTCCCTGTACATTTCCGGTCTCATGATCAGTTCGATGGTCCTTGACCAGTGTATATGGATGTAATACGTAAGATCTGATCTGGCTGCCCCAGCTGATCTCTTTTTTTTCTCCCTGAAGGGCATCGAGAGTGTCCTGCTTTTCCTGCATAAGTTTTTCATAGAGGCGAGATTTCAGTATCTGCATGGCCATGTGACGGTTCATATGCTGGGATCTCTCGTTCTGGCAGCTCACAACAATACCTGAAGGAAGGTGGGTGATCCTGACAGCAGAATCGGTCATATTAACATGCTGACCACCCGCTCCGCTTGAACGGAAGGTATCCACCCTGAGATCTTCTGACCTTATCTCTATCTCAGCATCTTCAGGGAGTTCCGGACATACATCTACAGAGGCAAAACTGGTATGTCTTCTTTTCGCTGTGTCAAAAGGAGAGATCCTTACAAGTCTGTGTACTCCCCTTTCCGACTTGAGGAAACCATGGGCATTCAAGCCCTCCACAAGAAAGGTGACACTTTTGATACCGGCTTCCTCGTCCTGAAGTAGATCAAGGACATTGATCCGATATCCCCTTTTTTCTGCCCATCTCAAATACATCCTGTAAAGGATCTCGGCCCAGTCCTGTGAATCAAGGCCTCCCGCTCCAGCATGAACAGTCACTATAGCATTTGCAGCATCATGTTCATCGCTCAGAAGTAACGCCAGTTTTTCAGCTTCAAGTTTTTCGCTCAGAGTACCGGCTCTTTCTTCGAACTCCTCCTGGAGTTCAGGGTCATCCTCTTCATTAAGGATCTCAGCTAAAGTGTCCAGTTCCGCTATCTCGTGCTCTATTTCCTCAAAATCCTCTATCTTCGTCCTGAGAGAAGCAAGTTCTCTAGTAATGGATTGAGCATCTTCAAGTTTCCAGAATTCAGGAGCAGATACCCGTTTTTCAAGCTCTATTACTTTTTGCCTGTCTTTGCCCAGGTCAAAGACTGTCCTGCATCTCTTTAAATGACGAATGCAGTTCCTCCAATACCATGGATATGTTCAATATGGCTGACATATTCTAACCTCCAGAAAACATAGAATTTCTCGTTGTTCCTTCAAGATTTTCATTATATCATCGTTAGCAGCTATAGAACGAAAAGGGATGAGATCGATATGCTGAAGAGCAACTTCACAAAAAAACATCTGCTGAAATTGTTAATGGAAAACCCTGATGAGCTCATATCAAGTAAAGAACTGGCTTTACAGACCCGGATAAGCAGACAGGCCATTTGGAAAGCAGTTGAATCCCTCCGGAGCGAAGGGATCAACATAGAAGCGATCCCCCAGAAAGGTTATCGGCTGTGCTCAGGAAAAGTGGAATCCTTTTCACCATCCCTTATTTCCGCAAATATTCCTGAAGTCTGTCCGTGGGGAGTTGATATAACCCTTCTGAACACTGTGGGCTCCACTCAGGCATATGCCAAGGACTTTGCAAGAAAGGACTGTCCTGATGGTACCGTGTTCATTTCAACCATGCAGGAAACAGGAAGAGGCAGGAGGGACAGGAAATGGTTTTCTCCTCCCGGTGGATTATATATGTCTATAGTTACCAGGCCTAGAATAGCCCCCTCAAGTCTTCAGCTTATCAGCCTTGCCTCAGCACTGGCATTAAGACAGGCCTTGCTTGAAACCACATCCCTTTCATTTGATCTCAAATGGCCTAATGACCTTCTCTGGAAGGAAAAAAAACTTGCAGGGATCCTCTCTGAGGCCTCCATGGAACCGGACAGGATACATTTTGCGGTCATAGGGATGGGGATCAATGTCAATATACCAGAGTCTTCAATGCCCTCGCACCTGCTTTCCAGGTCCGTATCATTGCAGATGATCCTTGGCAGGGAAGTGGACCTTACGCTACTGGCGTCACAAATAATATATTCCCTATTCACAGAAATATCCCTTCTGGAATCTGATGACCATGAGCAGCTTGTAAGGAAATATGCATCCTGTTGCACCACCCTTGACCGTGAGGTGGAGATACATTCTGATGAAGGAATTGAAAAGGGGTTGGCCATAGATATCAGTTCAAGGGGCGAACTTGTAGTAAAATTCCCGGATATGCTCAAAACGTATGCGGCTGCAGACGTCATACATGCACCTTTATGTTACTGATGGTAATATCACAATCTAAATCCGTTCTGTTATAATTATTATCACTATTACGAATTGAGGAGGCCTGGTCTATGAGATTGACCGAAATGGCCCGTACCAGTGGGTGAGCAGCAAAAATAGGTCCGGGGGACCTGGAAAAGACACTGAGGAATATTCCTCTTCCACAACATGATAAATTGATCACCAGTTGGTCTTCGGGAGAAGATGCGGCTCTTTGGAGAATTGATGAAAACAGAGCAGGCATCCTGACCCTTGATTTTGTTACTCCCATTGTTGACGATCCTTTTCAATGGGGACAGATCGCTGCAGCCAATTCCTTGAGTGACGTCTTCGCAATGGGAGGTAAACCCTTTATTGCATTGAATATTGTAGGATTCCCGGTAAAAACCCTTCCTCTGGAGGTCCTTGAAAGAGTAATTTCAGGGGGAAACGATAAGGTCCGGGAAGCGGGCGCTTTTCTCATGGGTGGTCACAGTGTGGAAGACGAAGAACCCAAATATGGACTTGCCGTTTATGGAGAAGTCAGACTTGACAGGATATGGAAAGTGACAGGCGCAACAGCAGGTGACCATCTGATCCTGACAAAACCTGTCGGCACAGGAGTTATTTCAACTGCCATAAAGGCGGACATGGTAGAAGACCCCCAGGGCCCCGAAGAGTCCATTAAATGGATGTCCACCCTCAACGACCTCCCACTGAGGATCAACGATGACATACTCGCTCATGTCCATGCATGTACGGACGTGACCGGATTCGGCCTGGCGGGACATTCTCTGGATATGCTTTCTCTCAAAGACCTGGACCTTATCCTCGGACTCGGAGATATCCCTCTTCTTCCTGGAGCCATTGACCTGGCAGACATGGGATTGCTTCCAGCGGGTACATACAATAACCGGATTCAGTATGAAGGACGTGTAGAAAGAAAGGACAATTTTCCCGAAACCCTGGTGGATATGATCTTTGACGCGCAGACGTCAGGAGGTCTTATCCTTGCTGTAGATCCCTCCATAACCCCTACAATGCTGAAATCCCTTCATCAAGCAGGCTTTGAAAGGACAACCTTGATTGGATCTTTTACCAAAGGGGAAGGGAGGATAAAACTTGTGGATCATGTAACCGGTCGCTAAATTAAAAAATACTCCTTCCACTTATTTCCCTAGGATCAAAGAACTCTCAGTCCTGATGGTCTGTCCCACTATTTCCTCTCATTCCATATGGAAAGGAATTTCATATGGAATGAGAGGAAAAGGTCTTCATGTGGATCAGGTTTTTGAAAAACCACACCCAGATCGTTTTCCTCCATGAAAGTTCTGAGAGAAAAAGGTGTCCAGAAATCAGCTACCACTACAACAC
Source organism: Synergistales bacterium (assembly GCA_016927765.1). Taxonomy (GTDB): domain Bacteria; phylum Synergistota; class Synergistia; order Synergistales; family JAFGMB01; genus JAFGMB01. Next base: position 10,394 of record JAFGMB010000073.1, on the reverse strand, counting down.
CCTGTTCATGGTATCCTTGGAATTCCTTGGTATAAAGGTCAGCGCTTTCAGGAGAATCGATCCATTCCCAGAAATCATCCCCGGGTTCAAGTATTGTGCAACCAGCGGCTTGAAGAAGTCTCCTGCTGTGAAGGGATATGTCAAGGACTTTTACATTTTTGAGCAGGCGCATTCCGACAAGGACCGTGCTTTCGAGTCTGCTTTGAAATTCAGCTAGTCTCCTCTGAAAATATTGATAGTGCTGAGGGTCAAAATATGAAAGGGAATTAAGTATCCTCTGGGCAATAAAAGGTAGAGATGCAGGATCTGAAAAAAGGGAATTGATCTGCTTTTTGGGTACAGGCACCCTGGAATACAAAGGATAGATCTTCAATTCACTGTTTTTCCCCAACTCCGAAAGGGCAGCTTCTTCATCATTCAGAGCAAGGACATTAGTTCCAGCAGGAAGTTCCGATCTCTTGATACATGAAAAAAGATCACCCTTTTCATCCCAATCCATAATGACATGTACTTCAACATGGACTCCACCTATAAAACCAGCTATCTGTCCTATCAACGGCGAGGTGCACCAGAGATCCCATTTTCGGGTTTGCTCATCTGCCATGACCCTTCCAGGGAAAGGTATCAGGAAAATGATCCAAAAGAACAGGGATAGGACACGCAGATTGCTGTGCCAGTTCCTCCGTAAAAAGAACAGATCCTTCATATCATTTATAACTCCTCTTTATCAACGGATCACTTGAACTTCCTGCTTCCCGGCTTTACAAGTTCCAGGCCCTTATCGCATAAAGGGCATTCTGATGGATCATATAGGGGGAAATCCACTTTGCAAAGGGAAACTGGCTGAACAGGAAGGACATGGTTCCCCCCGCTTCTGTCCACAATACAGGCAGAACCAACCCATTCGCATCCTTTTTCCTGCAGCAATTCACCAACCTCCCTTACAGAGCCCCCGGTGGTGATAACATCTTCCACTACAATGACCCTTTTGCCTTCCGGTACTGGAAATCGTCTCAGAACCATTTTCCCTGATTCTCTCTCGCAGAAGATAAAGGGAAGACCTAGAGACCTCGCGACCTCATGACCTATTATCAGTCCTCCTATTGCTGGTGCAGCAATAATATCCGGGTCAAGAACCCTGACACGGTCAGATATAAGGCCTCCCGCGTAAGAGGCATGTTCAGGAAAGCGCAGAAGAAGCGCACACTGCATATAGAACTCGCTGTGAAGGCCCGAGGTCAGGAGGAAATGTCCTTTCAACAAAGCACCTGTCTGCTCCATGAGTTGAAGTATCTTATCAGATCTGTTAGATTCCATCACGAACCTCCAGATATTGTTCTCTGATCTTCTGTATCACCAGAAGAGGGTCTGGGGCTTTAATAATAGGCCTGCCGACCACAATATAATCTGCTCCATCCAGAAAAGCTTTCCCGGGAGTAGTGACCCTTTTCTGATCATCCTTTCCTTCCTGGATCCTTACACCGGGGACAACCCTTATCAGGCCTTCAGCTCCAGAAAGATTGATCAGAGGAAGATCAAGGGGAGAACATACAATTCCATCCATCCCCACCTCAGCACTTAATCTCGCTCTCTCAACGAGAGATCTCTGCAGAGAACATCCGGGGTTCACTTCTTCCCAGGATTCCGGGGAATGACTTGTAAGAACTGTGACTCCAAGAAGTAACGTTCCGGAACGGAGCCTTCCTTTTGTCTGCACTGCACCCTCAAGCATTTCCCTTCCTCCGGCAGTGTGAAGGGTCAATGACCATAACCCGATATTCATTAGAGGCTCAAGGGCAATACTCACAGTATTCGGAATATCATGAAGTTTCAGATCCAGAAAAACATTAAGACCCCTTTTCATTGTTTTTTCCAGAAAAGGGATCCCTCCGAGGGCATAAAGCCTGTGGCCGATCTTAACATAGGAAAGGGAGTTCTCTATATTATCAAGAAGGCCTTCAGCTTCTTCAAGCGTTGAAGTATCCAGCGCAAGGATGAGAGGAAAATCCTCTGTAAATATCATTTGACCACTCCTCACAAAGAAGTAGGGATCACCGGACGAACATCTTACACTAGCCTGCAGTGGTTCACCTGTCAAAGGGGATCTATTTTGTATCGACATGTTCCAGTTGGTTTAGTGCCTGCTCTGCTGCGATAAATTCAGCTGCTTTCCTTGAAGGGCCGCTCCCGGTCCCGTATGTTTTTTTCTCAAGAATGACAGAAACATGGAACAGTGGTTCGTGAGAAAGGCCTTCAACAGCATTCAGTCTGTAGGATGGTTGTCCCATGCCTTTCCTCTGTGCGATCATCTGAAGCCTGGATTTCGGATCTGCAAGGGGATCCATTCTGTTCCTGGAGATCTGAAAATCCATATATTTTTCAACCACAAGTGCCAGTGACATAAGACCACCGTCGAGAAACACAGCCCCGAAAAAAGCTTCAGTAGCATCTGCAAAAAGTGAGGAGAGAATATCATCCTCTCCGTTGTCTCGTTTTTTTTGAAGACCCTTGCCGAGACGGAGCAACTTTGAGATCCCTATATCAGTAGCCCAGTCGGCCAGGGAATCCCTGCAAACAAGGTTGGCCCTGATCCTGGTAAGGGTACCCTCATCCAGATCAGGAAATTCTGTGAACAGCTGTTTTGATACTATCAGTTCAAGAGCAGCATCGCCTAAAAATTCAAGCCTTTCATTACAAAAAGGTAGCCCCGATTCATGCGCGAACGAAGCATGGGTCAGGGCTTCTTCAAGAAGTACAGGTTTGCTGAAAATATATTCTCTCTGTTCCTGGAAGTTTTCGAGCTCTTTTAACCACCAGGCCTTGAATTCAGGATACAATGGATCTTAACTCCTTCTATTGCTCAAATCTCTGAATTGCAAGTACCCCATTATGACCGCCAAAACCGAAATTATTTACCAGTATCCTGCTTACATCAGCATAAATGCCTTCTTTGCCGACCACGGGTATATTACATTCAGGATCAGGATTCTCATAATTGATAGTAGGATGCACAAATCCCTCTTCAAAAGACTGGATCGCGGCAATGGTCTCAAGAGCACCGGCAGCACCCAGACAATGTCCGATCATTGATTTGGTGGAGTTTATCATCAGAGAATCCGTATGTGCACCGAAAACTGTCCTTATAGCGGTTGATTCCATTTTATCGTTGAGAGGAGTGGATGTTCCATGGGCATTTATCAGGTCCACATCCTCACGTCTCCACTTAGCTCTTGCCATGGCCTGCTTCATGGCACGTACAGCACCCTCTCCCACAGGGTCAGGGGCGGTGATATGACTGGCATCGCAGGTAGAACCGTAACCTACCAACTCAGCATAGATGTGGGCCCCCCTTTTCAGGGCATGTTCCAACTCCTCCAGGACGAGGATACCAGACCCATCTCCCATTATGAAACCATCCCTGTCCCTGTCAAAGGGGCGAGATGCTCTGTGGGGTTCATCGTTCCTTGTGGACAATGCCTTCATGGCAGCAAACCCGGCAATACCTATAGACCTGAGAGCTGCCTCAGAGCCTCCGGCAAGGATGATATCCGCATCATCCCTCAGGATAGTATGGAAAGCCTGACCTATGGTATCAGTCGATGTGGCACAGGCTGTTACAATGCAAAGACAAGGCCCCTTTGCCCTGTATTTTATCGCCACGTAAGCCGCTGACATATTGCTTATCATCATAGGTATGAAAAATGGGCTGACCCTTGAAGGACCTTTTTCCATGAGGATATGGAAATTATTGAAACTTGTCTCTATTCCTCCCTGGCCACTCCCAATGTAGACTCCAAATCTGTGGGGATCCAGCGTCTCCACAGGGAGAGAGGCATCCTCAACTGCCAAGGAAGCTGCAGCGAGTGCAAAATGGATCACCTTGTCTGATCTTCTTACTTCTTTTTTATCGAGCCAGATAGTGGGATCAAAATCCTTGATCTCTGCTCCAAAGGTTACCGGGTATCCTGTTACATCGAACTGCTCAATGGGAGCAACTCCATTACGCCCCTCTTTCAAGGCTTTCCAGAAAGTATCTTTCCCATGACCTATGGGGCTGACTGCGCCAAGACCTGTAATTACGACCCTTCGCAAATTGTGTTCACTCCTCTTTCAAGGGTAATCTCCGATTCTCCCTGTCTCTCAAAACCCTGGAATACGGGGAGGGGGGATCCCCCTTCCCCGTTTGATTTTTTAACATTGTGGTTGCAATTACTATTATTCCTCCACATCCAGCTTGCTGAATGTGTAATTCAGCGCTTCACCAACAGTGGTGAGTTTCTCTGCATCTTCGTCGGGGATCTCGATATCGAATTCTTCCTCTATACCCATGATCAACTCAACGATATCAAGTGAATCGGCTCCGAGATCCTCAACAAAGGACGCCTCGGGAACGATCTGCTCCTCTTCCACATCAAGTCTGTCAATAATGATCTCCTTAAGTCGGCCAAGCAGTTCCTCTTTTTTCATCAACTTCACCTCCCTCCTGAAATTATCAGCACATCGTCATGCCGCCGTCAATGGCGATGACTTGCCCAGTGATATAGGCTGCGTCATCCGAAGAAAGGAAAGATACCACCTTTGCAATATCTTCCGGTGTTCCAGGCCTGCCAAGGGGGATCTGGGCAAGCATGGAGTTCTTCGCTTCCTCGGAAAGTACACTTGTCATATCCGTTTCTATAAAACCCGGCGCCACCGCATTTACAGTGATACCCCTGGCTCCGTATTCTCGGGCCATCGTTTTGGTCAACCCTATGATCCCTGACTTGGAGGCCACATAATTAGCCTGTCCGGCATTACCTATGAGGGCAACGACGGATGACAGATTGATTATCCTTCCCCACCTGGCTTTTACCATCTTTTTCAAGGCTTCCCTGGAACAATAATAGACTGAAGAAAGGTTGGAGGAAATAACCTTGTCCCAATCCTCATCTTTCATTCTGATCATAAGATTGTCCCTTGTGATCCCGGCGTTATTTACAAGAACATCAACGTTGCCCATTGTGTCTGATATATTTTTGAACATTTCCCTGACCTGGGAAGGATCAGAGACATCCGCCTGAAAGGCCTGCGCATCCTGTCCTGTCGCCCTTACCAGTGAACATGCTTTCTGGGCGGCATCTGCGCTTCTTGAGTAATTGATGGCCAGAGAATATCCCTTTTTCCCAAGCTCCAGGGCTATAGCTCTTCCAATGCCTCTCCCTCCACCTGTAACGAGAGCGATCTTTCGTTCATCTATCATTCAGTCTCACCGCCTTTCATGACGTTTAGCAGGCTCTCAAGAGTCTTCAGATCACCGGCCGCGTATACATTCGTCCCTTTAACACATTTCCTGACCAGTCCTGATAACACTTTGCCAGGGCCTAGTTCATAGAAAGTATCCACACCATGAAGGTACATATATTCCACTGAGTCAGACCACAGAACCGGCATATGGGTCTGTTCCACCAGGCACTCAATGATGTTTTCGACCTTTTGTTCCGGTTGTGCTTTGGAATTGGCAACAACAGGACAATAGGGCTCCTTCCAGCTGCAACGAAGCGCTTCCTCCCTGAGTTTGGAACTGACCGGGAGCATAAGAGAACTGTGGAAAGGCGCACTTACCTTGAGTTTTACAGCTTTTTTCGCGCCTCTTGCAGATGCCATTGACACTGCTTTATCGATAGCATCGGCCTCGCCTGAAATCACTACCTGTCCCGGAGAATTATAATTAGCTGCTTCGCATACTCCCTCTAAAGAAACTTCCTCACAGATGGATCTGACCTGTTCCGGATCCATTCCCAGTATTGCGGCCATTGAGCCCTTGCCTATAGGGACAGCTTCCTGCATCAATCGTCCCCTGAGGTGCACAAGTTTTACTCCTTCCTCAAGGGAAATTGAACCTGCAGCAACAAGGGATGTGTATTCTCCAAGACTGTGACCTGCTACATAGGCCGGCTGCGGGAGTTTCCCGAGCAGTTCAACCATCACCCTGTATACAGCGATGCTCATGGTCAATATTGCGGGTTGTGTGAAAGCTGTCTTCTGGAGCTCATCCTCAGGTCCGTTAAAAATGATCCTGCTCAGGTCAAAACCCAGAGCGTCATCTGCCGAAAGGAAGGTTTCTCGTGCTACCTCAAAAGTATCAAAGAGATCCTTACCCATCCCTGTTTCCTGGGAACCCTGCCCAGGAAAGATCAAAGCGTATTTCAATGTCTTCTACCCCCTGACATGAGGGTCAAGATAATTGGATTTCAAGGTATTCATAACCCTTTCAGCCTCGTTGAACATTTCTGTGATAATATCACTGGCAGCTTCGATACTCTTGACCATAGCCGAACACTGTCCGGCCATTATCGAACCCCATTCCATATCGCCTTCAACCACCGCAGCTCTCAAGCGACCAGATCCGAACTTTTCGAATTCTTCCACCGGAACGTTATCCCTTTCCATTTTCTCAAAAGCTGAAGTCAACTTATTACTGAGGCAACGAACCGGATGACCTGTGTATTTTCCCGTGACCACGGTGCTCCTGTCCTTGGCCTTGATAATACTATCCTTGTAGGATCCATGGACCGTTGATTCTTTACAGCATACTAGTCTTGTGCCGATTTGAACACCCTCCGCCCCAAGAGCAAGGGCCGCTGCTATTCCTCTTCCATCAGCAATACCGCCCGCCGCGATCACAGGGATGTTGATCGCATCTGTTACCTGTGGGACAAGGACCATGGTGGTGATCTCTCCAATATGCCCTCCAGCCTCGGTACCTTCTGCTATCACTCCATCTGCTCCCTGTTTTTCCACCCTTTTGGCGAGAGCCACCGATGCCACAACAGGGATTACGGTCGTTCCAAGAGGCTTCAATCTGTCGATCACTTTCCCGGGTATCCCTGCCCCAGTAGTTACAACAGGCACCCTGTATTTGGCAGCCAGTTCAATAGCATCATGTGATGTGGATGACATGAGCATTATATTCAGGCCATAGGGTTTATCTGTGAGATCCTTCACCTTGAGTATCTCCTGCTCCAGAAGATGCGGGGGCATATTGGCAGCAGCAATTATACCAAGCCCTCCAGCATTACTGACAGCCGATGCGAGTTGAGCATCAGCCACCCAGGCCATACCACCCTGGATCAGAGGGTAAGTGGTTTTCAACAATGCAGTTACACGGTTATTCCACATAGAACTTCACCTCACGCTTGATAGAGAACAGCCCCGAAAGTCATCCCCGCTCCGAAGCTGGTTAGAATGACTTTTTCTTCTTTTTTTATCCTTCCGTCATATCTTGCTTCATGAAGAGCTATCAGTGTCGAGGCTGCAGAAGTATTGCCATACCTGTCAAGGTTTATTACAGCTTTTTCTGAAGGCACCCTCAATCGTTTGGTTATACCTTCAATGATCCTGAGGTTGGCCTGGTGAAAGATCCACCAGTCAATGATCTTCGGAGTTAATCCGGCTTCCTGGCACATGTGCTTAAGGAAATCAGGCAGGACCCTGTTGACGAACTTGAAAACCTCATTCCCTTTCATCTGAACGTAATGAAGCCCTTCCCTGAGGGTCTCTTCTGAAGCGGGATTTTCGATAAGCCCTCCTGGCAGTGTTATGAAATCAGATTTGGTACCATCAGACCTTAATTCTGCCGATATAAGCCTGCCATTGGAACCGTTCGATCCTCCAAGCACAACTGCACCTGCCCCGTCACCGAAAAGGACGCATGTATTGCGATCTTCCCAATCGATTATTCGGGACAACACTTCGGCGCCGATAACCAGTACATTGTTCCATATCCCTGAGGCTATTCCGGTGGCGGCAACAGTAAGTGCATAAATACAACTGGTACAACCTGACTGAAGATCGAAAGCTCCTGCATTCTGAGCATTAAGTCTTCCCTGCAGTTTCGGACCAACACCTGGGAAAAGAGTGTCGGGAGTATTGGTAGCCACTATGATCATATCAAGTTCTTCAGGCCTTATGCCGGCATCTTTCAAGGCCATGATGGATGCTTTCTCAGCGAGGTCAGTGGTGAGCTCTCCTGGTGCGGCTATATGTCTCTCTCTGATCCCGGTTCTCTCCACTATCCACTCGTCACTCGTGTCTACCATATGAGAAAGATCGTCATTTGAAAGAATTTTCGAAGGTACATAGGACCCGGAACCAAGTATTGCAACTTCTCTCCCTCTGAATAAAGCCATCAGACGCCTCCTCCTTGCTCCAGTTCTCCCTTTATCAATTCAACTCCTCTCTGCCTGACAAAATCTCTTGCCACGCAAAGGGCACTCGTCACTGCCGGTGCCTTGGAACGGCCATGAGCCTTTATGACGGCTCCATTGACTCCAAGGAGCGGGGTACCACCATGTTTCTCATAATCAAGTCTCTTCCTTAGATCTTTAAGCATGGGAATAAGGAACATGACCCCGACCTTTGGAAGAAATCTATGCCCTATTTCCTCTCTTACCATGGAATAAATGGCCTGTCCTAGTCCTTCGGCGAGCTTGAGAACCACATTTCCGGTAAATCCGTCACATACCACTACATCGGTCTTTCCATAGGGTATATCGTCTCCCTCGATAAATCCCCTGTAATTGACGTTACTGTTCCGGATCATGGTCCTTGCCGCAGCGACCACTTCATCACCCTTTATCTCTTCTGCACCGTTTGAAAGAAGAGAGATCTCCGGATTGGATACACCAAGGATATGCCTGGAATAGAAATCGCCCATAAGGGCGAACTGGTAGAGGTTTACTGGTTTACACCTTACTGTGGCTCCCACATCGAGAAGAAAGGTGACCCGGTTAGGTGTGGGAAGGGCCACACCTAGCGCCGGCCTGTCGATCCCGGAGATCCTGCCAACAACAAGCACACCACCTGCCACAATGGCTCCTGTGTTGCCTGCGGATACACATCCCTGGGCATCTCCTGAATGGACCATCTGCATCGCCAGCCTCAGGCTGGAATGACGCTTTTTCCTTATAGCAACTGCTGGCATTTCTTCCATTCCGATGGTCTCTTGTGCGTGGTATATATGAAGCCTTGAACGGATATCGGAAGATGCCGCCTCTATCTCTTTTCTGACGAGATCCTGGTCTCCTACCAGAATTATCTCGAGATCAGAATGTCTGGCACAGGCATTGATAGCCCCTTTACAAGTTTCTACGGGAGCATGATCTCCTCCCATTGCATCAAGAGCTAAGATCAAAGGGAAACACTCCTCTCTGCGAACATATTCTCCCCCGGGTCAATTGCACTTACGATAAAGCGACCCACAAAGATCTCCTCGTTCCCCACTCTTGTCCTCACGCTCACGATATATCTGTTCCCTTTGTGTATACCCACCTTGGCCCTGGCAGTAAGCACATCCCCCACCCTGGCGTGAGCCTTGTAGTTACCCCTCATGGAACTCACAATGACCAGATCTGCCTGAACCACGGCTATAGCCACCGAGCTGGCCTGTGAATAAATATAATGATCCCAAACCAGGTCAGTGTGCCTGAAAGCCATATCTTTTCTGGTTTGGAGCATTGATAAAGCCCATTTGTCAGGTTCAAGCTCAAGGAGTTCTCCGATGACTTCTTCCTGTTTGAGAGACCTCAACTTACTGGTCGCTTCCTGGGCCATGATCTTCATTCTTTCTCTCAATTCAGGGATACCCAAAAGAGCCCTGTCAAGCCTTACAGTGCCAACACTGGCATCAAGCCTGTCTGAAAGTTCCTTGTCAGTTAAAAGGGGGTTCAGTCTGAGAAGTTTCCTGAGCTTCTGTTGTCGGGTTCTTTTGTTAGTGGATCTGATGGAGTTTACCTCCCTAGATATTAGTACCTGCTATTAATATCTACTACCAATATAAGGAAGTATAGGTCTTTTTCATTCCGGGGTCAAGACCGGATCAAAAGAAAAGAGAGAGGCTGATTTCAGCCTCTCTCATGTCCGGCATTACTACAAAATTCTTTGGGACTATTCTCCTGATCCCTCTTCTTTTTCAACCACTTTACGCCCTTTATAAAAACCGCATTCAGGACATGCGTGATAATTCATCACTATCTCCCCGCAGTTAGGGCAGGCATTCATTTCAGAAGCTTTGGCAGAAGAAAGCCATTGAGATTTCCTTTTATGTGTACGGGCATGGGAAACCCTGCTCTTTGGTACAGCCATATCATTCCCCTCCTTTGCTACTGGTCTTCATCGATATTTTTCTTGATCTTTCTGAATATTTCAAGTCTGGGATCTATCTCTTCCCTGGTACAGTCACATTTCCCGCAGTTCAGATTAGCACCACAACGGGGACATAGCCCAAGACAATCTTCCTTACAAAGCACCGTCTGAGGGAGAAGGAGAATAAGTGAATCCCAAACCTGTTGTGTAATGTCCAGAAAGGAACCTAATGTCGGTAACTGGATATAACTTTCATCTCCGCTATCGGGACC